>JAJZCT010000169.1 GCA_021828925.1 Planctomycetota bacterium | reverse complement strand
ACCCCAGGGAAAGCTGATTTCAAGAATTGACATTGAGGGATTCATGGTCCTGAATGATCTGTCGCCCATGAAGTGGGCTGCAGCACGGATGGGGATGTCCGGGGGGTCACTCGAAGAGGTCTTAAAGAAAATCGACAGCATCGGAATGCTCCCGTCCCGGTACGAGGTTGGCGATGGATTCATTGCCGATTCGTTGCAGAACGACTTGGTACGGCATTTGCCGGGGATACGTTTCCGCGTGTTCAATGACAACACCGACTTTTGCCGACGACTTCACGCCGAGCTTCAGAAGACGCTTTCAGTAACCGTTGAGCCTTTGATCTGCGCCACCTCAAGTGCCCTTGGGGAGGCCCCGGTCAGGTTCGCCTACGATTTTGATTGCATAACTCTGAAGCCGCTTAGTCTGTATCACGCATTATGGCTAAATTTTCATAAGCCTCTGAACCTTCCACCTGATCGGTGCTCAAAACAATACTTTGCGAAGAACAAAGGAATGCTCTCGCCCTTTCTGCTTAATCCGGGAGAGGGGTCTGCTGAAACTCTCCAGGAATATCGCCGGTCCAAAGTGAGTGCATAAAATGGCGCAGCAGCGATCCTTTTCCCAGGGAATGGATACCGTGTTGTACGCGCTCCGTTTCGAAATAAAAGGTACTTTGCGGGAATCCAAGGACCGTTCCTTTGATTTTCGGGCAGCCCCAGCCGACATTGAATTAATCGAATACCCTGCGGCTCGCTGACCGCACACGGACGCCGGCTCACAGCTTGTCCTGGACACTCTGGATTTTATCTTCCAGGGTCTGTACCCGATCTGTGCGTGTCCCTATTTTCAGGCTTGTCACGATGCGCGGCGCCCCCATGCCATGGACCGCTTCATGGCATTGCTTAATGGCGGCAAAAACTGTATCCCAATCCCCCTCGATGTTGGTGCCCCACGCATGCATCTGATGGTTCACTCCGGCTTGCCGCAAAATCCGCTGACAGGCTGCAACATGGCTTGAAACCGATACGCCCACACCCATCGGAATGACGCACAAATCGACCATCACATTCATTGTTGTATCCTTTATGCTGTCTTCACTCTACTCCGACTTTATGCTTTTTTTCCCATACTTCCTCTGCTTCCGCCTTACGCAGATATATCGGCAGCAGCAAATCACGATCAATAAATGCGCCGTTTTGCGCCAAGGCCCATCCCAGCTTATGTACCATCGCCGCTTGCGCCTGCCAAAGCGAACGATCCAGTTCAATGATTTCTCCCTTCGATCCGGCTATGGCGTCGCGGTGGTAATCAATCCCTTCGCCCAGTATATACAGGGGGCGGGGGGCTTGAGACAGAAACTCGCCAGGATCCGCCAGAACCGGCCCGTGCGTGCGGTGCAACGCCCCTGACGCGGTGTGCCGCTGATAACGCGCCGCGTAAACCTGCCCGCGCTTGGCATCCAGCAGTACCGCCAGATGTATGACATTGGCGGGTGCATTAGCGGCGAGAACGTCAACGGTTGGCACCGAAATTAATTTGCACTCCAGCGCCTGTTGCAAGGTCCGCGCAATGGCCACCGCGATTCTTATCCCCGTAAAAGAACCCGGCCCCGCCGAAACATATACGTGCTGAATATCGCCGGGTTTCCAGCCTTGCTCACGCGTGAGATCGCGTATGGCGGGCATAAGTTCTACCGCGTGGCGCATGGCCTTGCTGAATTGCCGCTGCCCTGAAATACGCCCGCCGCACGCCACCGCCACCGACCCGATGCGGCTGCTGGTTTCAATCGCTACAATACGCGGCGCAGATTCGTCACTTACTGGCTGTACTTCCATGGCCGCCAAGATTATCCCACCTGACATATTTAGACAATCGTTAAGCTCGCCGATGCGCGCATCGTGCGGCGGGGGACGCGGTTTAAAGGGTATCCGCCCTAAAATCTTGGCACGCGATATGCAATCCAAAATAGATTACAAAACACCATTAAAACCACAGCAAACCAGCACACTCCAGAAACCACCGGCCCAATATCCGGCCCAATCGTAACAGACACCGACTTGCAGACCGTCATTGATCGCTGGTACCAACTACCACCGCAGATCCGCCACCAGATCGTCAAGCTCGCACACCCGGGCAGCTTGGCCCTGGCTGGCGTCAAACACACAACCGAAAGGAGAAATTGACATGGAAAACCCTAAACTGCAATGGTCTGGAATCGACCAGCTGACACTGGGAATCGGTGCACACATGCCAGAGGCCACACACAAAAAATTCATCGAACAACTCAGCGAGGCAAAAGCCCTGGCGAACGAAGACCAACCCCAAAAATGGAAACTCATGGCCGGAACGTTCATGCCGACGTACGGCACCCAACGATACCCGCTCGGCCTGGCCGACCAGAACACCAGGTTCTGCTTCAATCGCCAACACAAGCCCATGCAGGCAACCCCCAACATCATGGTCGACCTCTCCCCGCGATTCATCACCTGCCACGACATCGACCAAGCGGAAGGCCACATCTACGCCCTGCTGGAGGAACTCGGCTTCACGGTCGACTGGATCAAACCATCACGCGTAGACATCGCATGCGATATCAGCTGCGACAGGGACCAAGCCTACGAAGACTACTTCGCCTACCCGCACCAGACCAAATACACCACCGTAGCACGAACCCAGCAGGAAATTGAAAAGCACCCCGACGAAATCGCCCGCGACCTAATCAACAAGGGATCCCGGCTCGAATACTTCCGCATCGGGGCTGGCCCCATGCTACTCCGCATCTACAACAAAACCCAAGAGCTCAAGATCCATTCGGAAAAAACTTGGGAAACACTACTGTGGAACAAGCCAACCGAACAACACGTCACACGGGTTGAGTTCCAGATGCGCCGGGAACACCTCAAACTCATGCCCCTCAACAACCTGGCATCACTCAAAGAACTGAAACACCCCTGGGCATGGCTCACCAAAGAATACTTTAAAATGCACACCCAAGCAGAAACCGGAGACCACCGAGTACGCCCGATCACCGACTTCTGGAAGACGGTACAAGCAGCCCAGCCCGCGGCGGTCCCACGAAAACCGATCAAGAGCATCACACCCAACGCCAACCAACGTATCAACCAAGGCATGGGAAACATAGTCACCGCACTTGCCCAGCTCTACCCGGAAACACCCGACCTATCCGAGGCACGGGCCCTCCACATCGTATCCAAGATCTGGAAAGAAACATCGGCCAGTGCAAAACCAAAACTCTGGGACGCAGTAGGAACCCGACGCGAGAAAATGAAACTCCTGCTCAAAGACCACTTACTAAGTGACACACCACCAGACAAGGAGAAACGCGGCTGACCACCCCAACCACATGCGGACGAAACCCCAGAATACGGTAACTTTAGGGGAAAAAAGCACTTTTTGAGAAAAGATGCGGACCGAGACCCCCATGTTATACATACGGGGGTCCCACCTACGAAACCACTCACGCTCGCCAACCGGCAAACTCCAAACATTCGCAAATGTAAATCCCCTGGCCTGCTGCTGGTGGTGGTGGTAGTGGTGTACTCGCAAGGCCGGCGGGCCGCCCGTCGTCCCGGCTGCGCTACGGGAACCCCGCCGGGCGGCCCGCCTAAGACTTGTCTGGCAGTGGAATCTGATAAATGAAATTTTTGGTGGGGTAGGTTGAGATCGGGTGCTCAAGGATTATCCAGAAGCCCGATCACACGCGATCAGGAACACGCTAGACAAAAGACACACCGCAAAACGATCAACACACCGACACGGACAGGGAAGTGGCTCTGCTCCGTAGCCGCAGAGGCTACTTGCCCTCCCTATCCCTCACAATCCAACTCGGCGGGGGCGGAAACGACCGAAACCCAATAATCGCCCTGGCCGAACCAAAAACCCGAATTCGACTGCATTAGATGCCATTTGCTGGCCTGCTGAACACGTGAACGACCCAAGACACCAAAGGAACCGGCCATCAGCAAATCAGGGGGAGAGCAGCGCAAGGGCCGGGGCTTGGGGCTGGCAGTAAGCCCCAAAGCTCTTGCACGATCCGCCTGGACACCGCAACCAAATCGGCCCGACACCGCAGCCATGACAATTCGTAAAAGCGTAAAACGTCCACAGCTTGTGCTCCGCTTGCACGCACACCACAACCGGTTATAATGCGCCCGTCGGTGCGGCAACGGCACCAGTTGGCCCTATAAAGGGACATGGCCAGATAATCAGTCTGGCCACGCAACCCGCCAATGTTAGGTACCACCCCAACACCGACACAACACAACAGGTACCCATGATACCAACTCCATACACCCTGTCAAACCAACCCGCGAAACAACCGGCCACCGGCGCTCAAACCAAACACAGAAATATATCTACAACCATTAATAATAATCGCACCACCCCAAAGACCACAGCAACAAACTACATAGCTACACATCTCGAACAGTACGCGACCCTAACACCCCGCGCGCATGCCGCGGCACCCCAATCCACACCCCAAGGCCCACACCGCGCGAAGCCCCCCAAAACAACCGGCCCGGAATCCGGCCCAATCACGGCCCAAAATCCGGCCCAGACAGCAGAAGCACCCAAACGCACACAAATGACAACACCGCACCAAACCGTTGACCATCAAGGGTTATGTCAACCACTGTCATCTAAACACATATATAGTCATGTTAATCCACTAGTCCAAAATAGACTGTAAAAAAAACCGCGGATTACGCGGATTACGCGGATAAACAACGGGCTTCCATCCTTCGCGAGACCTCCGCACCCGTGACTCACAGCACAGTTTAATAATCGTCATGGCACTCAGAACTACTTTTCTCCGCCGCCCATACCGCAACGATCCCGAAACAATCTGCGTTATTGAGGCTTGAGAGTAGAAAGCGGAAGGTAGGCCGCAGACGGAGCCGTTTTGTTACGGCGACAGCCACTCTTTTGCCTCAGCCTTATTTGCTCTGCTGTTCACCTGCTCAACTCTCTCTGCTCTATCGGGCCGCGGCCCGATGCCCCCGTATCCGTGTAATCCGCGTAATCCGCGGTTCAATCCCGTTGTGATCGTACGTAAGATAATTGCCTGGTGCTCTGTTACAGCAAGAAATTGGGATTTGCAACGAGGTCGTGGGTGGTGGGGCGGAAAATTTCGGATGTGTCCAGTGCCAAAATGTCGTGGTTGCGGTATCAGGCTGTTATATAAGTAGGTTCTATGCAAGCACTTAGAAAAAAAGCCGGCATCAATTATGGATTGATCGTCCGCAGTGGGAATTTATCCGTATAAATAGATGTGAAGGCCATGCAGACCTTCCGGTTGTTGTATAAGGAGCTGCATCATGCTTGCTCAAGTGGCTGCGATAAAACCTGAAATTACCCTGACCCGGCGTCACGAGTCAATTTTGCGAGCCATCGGTGAATTTGATCGCCAGATGGTTCAGGAGGCGTTAAGTTCACCCCTGTATTTCGTGCCTAACGCGTTGTTTAATGAAGCGGACGCGGCGGAACAGTTGTTTGAAAACGGCTTGGATATAGGGCCGGCCAAAACCGGCTGGTATCATCCGATGGCCGATGATCTAAGCAGCATGTCCGCGCCAACTTCATCGTTGTTGACCACACCGCAGGAGCAGCATTTGTTTCTGCGGTACAATTATGCGCGCATGCGCGTGAAACAGGCAGTCCTGACGTTTGAGGCCTCGCCGGGCCGTAAAATTGCTCGGGAGATAGCGTTCTGGCAGCGCCGCGCAAAAGATACGCGTGAAATCATCGCGGCTGCTAATTTAGCTCTGGTGCTGGCCATGGCCAAACGCACTCGGATGAATGATGTTGATTTCGGAGATTTAATTTCCGAAGGCAACATGGCCCTGCTGCGAGCCGTGGAAAAATTTGACGCCGCGCGCGGATTCAAATTCAGTACGTATGCGTGCCGGGCGATTCTAAAAGGATTCAGCCGCATTGCCGTGAAGTCCAATCGCTATCGCTCCATGTTCCCAACAGAGTTTGATCCCACCATGGAGCGGTCCAATGAAATGGACGTCCGGCGGCAGTCGATTACCAAGGACGCGGTGGAGGACCTTCAGGACATCATTCAACGCAACAGCGCCGAACTCACGGATGTGGAACGCCGCGTTATTGAAGCTCGTTTTGCGGTCAATCGCCCGGAAGATACCCAAGCCATGACGCTGGCGGAAGTTGGCGAAGTCATCGGTGTAACCAAAGAACGTGTGCGGCAAATCCAAAACCGTGCATTGGAGAAATTGCGGTCAACACTTGATGATCGCATTTTGACCCGTTGAGCTTGCGGGTTTTCTTCTCTTTGGACATCGGGAGGGGGTACGTAAAAATTTCCGCAGTTCGTGACACCCTTCGTTGCCGCATATCCGCTGAACCTGGCACTCCCAAATAATCAGGCTCGTGTATCCCATCCGACGCAACGCGACGAGGCTTTGTTTGTCACGAACCGCATTTTTCTCAAGTTTGCGCCGCCAAAATCTCCGGTGTGATTTCGGAAGCCTCCGTCCGTTCCGGCAACGATGGCGGTGCCAGAAACAGCCATGGACAAAAATGACCTTCTTTTTATTGCGGAATACTATGTCGGGACGGCCGGGTAACCCCGCGACGTGCAGGCGATAACGGTAGCCCAACCGATATATCAATCTCCGGATAGCCATTTCGGGAACTGTGTCGACGCTCTTGACCCGCGACATAACCCTGCTTCGTTCGGCCGGGCTTAAACTGTCCGTCATTGCCAACCCATCCAATTTCGATCATTATTATCATAATGTCGTCACCGAATGCGCAAATACCCGTTCACCCTGGGATACTCTCCATCCGGGGCGGCCGTGGGCGACACGTTATGGAAATAAGGTGAATCCGCTGACGTCACGACAAGTCATGGAGCGGATTGCCGACCACTACCGCCGGCATCCGCCAGAAGCCTGATCGCCGCTGCGCGGGCCCACTGGTCGGACAGCTGCGCAGCCGGACTAAGTACCTCACGGAGTCTCCTGGCAACCACCTCCCCGAGCAACGCGGGCACCGCGTTACCAAGTTGCCGCATACTTTCGGTCCAAGAGCCTTCGAATCCCCAATTATCCGGGAATGTCTGGAGCCTGGCGCATTCCCTGACCGTCAGGTATCGGATTCCGCCGCCATCCACCCGGAGGGTGTTTTCCCCTC
>JAJZCT010000168.1 GCA_021828925.1 Planctomycetota bacterium | reverse complement strand
GGCCACTGGCTCCCTGGTGGGCGGCGGGGTCGGTGGCGCGGCCCAACCCGTGCAGAGTTCCGTGATCGCCCGACTTTCCACCGCTGAGAATCGGACCACTTATTACTCCGTGCTGTAACGGGCGTGAACATGCTATACATTCGCAAATTGTGCGTTATACTGTTCTTGAACCGCTTCCAAGCGGCCGAAGGACGCGGTAACCAAAGAGATGACCATGCGAAGTGCTTTGAAAAAGAAACTAAACGGTTCCGTGCCCGCCCGGCCCTCCGCCGCCGAATCGACGGTACAGGCCGCTACGCTGGCCAAAGCCTTTGTGTCCCTGATCCCCCACATGATGGGGTCGCTGCGGCGGCATTTACGCACGGCCGAAGGCGGTGATTTACGCGTGGGCCAATTCCGCATGATGATGGCTGTAGCCCTGTCTCCTGAACTCTCGATTTCCGATGCCGCCGAAGTTATGGGCCTGACGCTACCTTCAGCGTCCAAGGTTGCCGATGAATTGTCCCGGGCCGGCTTGCTGCAGCGGAAGGAAGACCGTCGCGATCGGCGTCGATCACTCTTATCTTTGACGCCTGCGGGCATTGCCGTGCTGCAAAGCGTCCAGCGCGCCGCGGAAGCTCACTTCATTCAGATATTCCAACCGTTGACACCCATGGAGCGGGGATTTTTACTCTGCGCAGCGGAAACCCTGCGGCCATTATTTCGACCGGGTGCCCGGCCCGTGGCTTAAGGCCACCGAACAGTTATGTTCATGTGACTTCAGGTACAGGATTCCGGAGTGCGAAAATGAAAAACGCGTTGACCATCATTGTAATTCTGCTGATTGTGGCAGTCCTTGGTTACTGGGCTTGGGAACACTTCGGAACCGCCTCGGCGAAGCAGGTTATCTATCAGACTGCACCGGTCAAGCAGGGATCTTTGGCTGCTACCGTTAGCGCCACCGGTACCTTAGAACCGCGCGATGTTGTGGATGTTGGTGCCCAGGTTAACGGAACCGTTATTGCCTTCGGTAAAGATGCCAATGGCCACACTGTTGATTACGACTCGCCGGTGAACAAAGGGACGGTTCTGGCGCTGATTGATCCTGCCAATTATCAGGCGCAGGTGGCGGTGGCCAAAGCGGCAGTTGAAGAAGCGGTAGCGAATGTAGAAGTGGCCAAAGCCCGGCTTGAGCAATACCAGGCTGCGTATGTCGATGCCCGTGCAGATTGGCTGCGGGCGGAAAAACTCGGAGCCACCGGAACCGCTTTGGCTATTACCCAATATGATGCGTATAAATCCACGTATGACCAGGCCAGGGCCAATGTGACCTTGGGGCAGGCCTCACTGGTGCAGGCGCAAAAAGCGGTAGATGCCGCACAGGCCTCTTTGACTAACGCGAAAATAACGCTTGGCTATTGCACGATCACGTCACCGGTAAAAGGCGTGGTGATTGATCGCCGGGTGGACATCGGTCAGACGGTTGCCTCAAGCTTCAGTACGCCCAGTCTGTTTCTGCTGGCCAAAAGTTTGGAAAAGATTCAGGTGTGGGCTTCCGTTAATGAAGCGGATATCGGTCGCATTAAAGTCGGTGATGCAGCCACGTTTACCGTCGACGCATTTCCCGGCAAGGTATTTCACGGCGTGGTACATCAGGTCCGCCTGAACGCCACCATGGTGCAAAATGTAGTCACTTACACCGTGGTCGTGGATACGGACAACCCCGGCGGAAAACTCCTGCCATATCTCACCGCGCAGACCGATTTCCTCGTGGCTAAAAAAAATAACGTCATGATGGTCCCCAACGCCGCCCTGCGCTGGGTGCCTCTGCAATCAGAGATTCTTCCCTCAGCCCATCACGCAGCCGCCGCCGCATCACCTGATCAGGGCACCATTTGGGTGGAATCGGGAAGGTTTGTTAGGCCGATTTCAGTTACCGTGGGGCTGGCCAACAACTATGACACACAAATTACTTCCCCGGACATTAAAACCGGTATGCTGGTGGTCACCGGTGAACGCGCGAATCCCAGCAGCCACACAGGCGGAGCGACCAATCCATTTATTCCCCAGCCCTTTAAGCATAAAAAAGGCGGCTAAAAATAGCATTGGGACCGTACCAGCGGCCTTCAACCGGAGTATGGAATGCCATGGAACTGATAAAAGTCAGCAACATCATCAAAACCTATCACCTGGGCAATTCGGATGTTCAGGTGCTCAAAGGCGTCTCGTTGAGCATTATGCCCGGTGAAATGGTGACGCTCATGGGAGCTTCTGGATCCGGTAAAACCACCCTGATGAATATTCTGGGGTGTCTGGACCGGCCGACCTCGGGCGAATATTTATTTGATGGCCAGGAAATTTCCCGCATGTCGGTTAATCAGCGGGCTGCGGTCCGTAACCGCAAAATTGGATTTGTCTTTCAGAACTTCAATTTACTGGCCCGCACGTCCGCCTTGGAAAATGTCCTCCTGCCGACCACGTATGCCGAAGATGGCCTGTCCGCCCGACAGCATCGTCAGCGGGCGATGGAATTGCTGGATCAGGTCGGCCTGGGAGACCGCATGGACCATGAGCCATCCCAGCTTTCCGGCGGCCAGCAGCAGCGTGTGGCCATCGCCCGGTCGCTGGTGAATAATCCGCGTTTACTTCTGGCTGATGAACCCACCGGAAATCTTGATTCGCACACCAGCGAGGAAGTGCTGCGCATGTTCCAGAAGCTCAATGCGGAAAAAGATATTACAATCCTGCTGGTCACGCATGACGCCACCGTCGCCGGTCATTCCCGAAGAGTCATCCGGATTAGCGATGGGCTGATTGCTGATGGTGGTGCCCAGAGCCAGATCGCGGCCGTCGCCGCCGGCCCTGCCGCAAACGATGTAAAGAGGTGACGCCATGTTGAAAATAACAACAACACTCAAGACCGCCTTACGGGCGTTGCGCCGCAATCCTTTGCGGTCTGCCCTGACCACATTGGGTATTATCATCGGCATCGCCGCCGTGATCGCTATGGTGCAAATTGGTGAAGGATCCTCGGCGGCCATCAAGCAAACCATTGCTAATATGGGGGCCAACGAGTTGCTGATATTTCCCGGACAGGCGGTCAGCGCGGGCGTGAGTTTTGGGGGCGGAAGTTCGGTAACGCTCACTTCCGCCGATGCCGCGGCCATCGCGCGGGACTGTCCTTCTATCTCCGCGGCCGCCCCCTCCGTAAATGCTCGCATGCAGGTCGTACGTGGCGGGATGAACTGGGTGCCCCAATTTCTGATTGGCACCACTCCCGCCTATCTGAAAATACGCGATTGGCCGCTGGCGGAAGGCCGAGCTTTCGGCAACGATGATGTCGACGGCGCTAATGAAGTATGCATTCTGGGGCAGACGGATGTTAAAGAGTTATTTCCCAGCGGCAAACCGCTGGGGAAAACCATTCTCGTCAATAACGTGCCCCTGCGGGTCATCGGGGTGTTAACAAAAAAGGGTGCCAACATGATGGGTATGGATCAGGATGATATTATCATCATGCCATGGACCACAATGAAATACCGCGTGTCAGGTTCGGCGTTGCAGAACCAGAATCAAAGCACGGCGGCAGCGTCGAGCACCTTTTCGACCGGGCAACTCTATCCGGAGACTTCGCAGAACCTTTACCCCGTCCCTTCCGCCACCGAACAGCAGGACTTACCACAACCCGTGAGTTTTCCCAATGTGAATGCCATTCTGGTTTCTGTCCCGTCAAGTTCCCAGATTCCGCAGGCCATCACTGAAATTACCGCTTTGTTGCGCCAACGCCATCACCTGCAACCCGGTACCCCCAGCGATTTTAATATCCGCAACATGACGGAAATCTCTAATGCGCTGGGCCATACATCGCAGTTGATGACCAATCTGCTTACCGGCGTAGCGCTCATATCGCTGATGGTCGGCGGCGTGGGGATTATGAATATCATGCTGGTATCGGTTACCGAACGCACCCGTGAAATCGGCTTGCGAATGGCCATTGGAGCACGCCCCGCCGATATATTAAGCCAGTTTATTCTCGAGGCCATTGTGCTGTGTCTTTTCGGCGGGGCGCTGGGAATATTGTTCGGGCAGGCGCTTTCCATGGCAGTTAAATCCCTGTTACATTGGCCGATTCAAATGTCCGCCCCGGCCATGGTGGCGTCGGTTGCCGTGTCTGTGGTAGTAGGACTGGTCTTTGGTTATTACCCGGCTTGGAAGGCGTCCCGCCTGGACCCCATTGAAGCTCTGCGGTACGAGTAAATAAAAACCGCGATTGGAGAATCATCATGCGATTAAATATGCCTCTGGCTTCCATCACCATAGCCACTGTGTGCGCTGCTCTTACGGGTTGCATGGTAGGACCCTCTATCCGTGCGCCCAAAACCACGATGCCGGCCCATTGGGCCAAATCCGCGAAACTGCATTCCCCCACAACCGCCCCGGCAACAATGCCCGCGACAATAAGCAAAGTCACCAATTCCCCGGCGCACCTTGCCCAGTGGTGGAAAAATTTCCATGATCCGGAGTTAACCCTTCTTATCAACCGCGCCGCCCGCGACAATCTAACCCTGCAGGAAGCGACACAGCAGATCATTGAATCGCGTGAAATTCGCGACGCCGCTTCCGCTAATCTTGGGCCATTTGTAACAGGTGTCGGATCTTATCAGCACAGCGGTAATTTTCGTCACTCCGGATCCAATTTATATCAAGCTGGTTTTGACGCCACGTGGGAACTGGATTTCTTCGGCCAGGTTCGCCGGGGCATACAGGCCGACAATGCCAATTACCGTGCCGCTATTGAAAATCAGCGGGGCGTCTGGCTGACATTATTAAGCGAACTGGCCGACGATTACATGACCCTGCGGGGCGTGCAGCGGCAGATCGCCGTGACCGTTGCCAATCTCAAAACCCAGCGACACACAGTGGCAATTTTGCAGCAACAGATTGGCGGGGGCTTAAGTACCTCATTGGCTTTGGCCAATGCCAGTGCCCAGTTGGCCACCACCGAAAGCCAATTGCCCGAACTGCGTATCCAGGAAAAGCAACTTTTCTATGCCCTCAGCATTTTAATCGGCCAACCGCCGCAGGCTTTAGAAAAACAGTTAGCCGTTCCCCGCCCCATTCCATCCATACCGCCCGTAGTCCCCATCGGGTTGCCCAGTGAACTGTTGCTGCGCCGCCCCGATGTACGCCAAGCCGAACAGCAATATGCCGCGGCCACGGCTAATGTGGGTGTTGCCGAAGGTAATTTATTTCCGCAGTTCACCATCAATGGAAACCTTGGCTTTGCCGCATCCGATGCTGCCAAATGGTTTGATGCCAGCAGTTTGACCTATGGCATCGGTCCGAACGTCTCCTGGTCCATTTTGAATTGGGGGCAAGTGCAATCCAACATCAATGAGCAGAAGGCCATCCGGATTCAGGCCTTTCTTAATTATCGCCAAACCGTCCTGCAGGCGCTGGATGATGTCAACAGCGCCTTAGCCGCCTACACCCGCGAGCAACAGCATGAAAAATTGCTCGTTGAGGCCGTGGCGCAGAATCAGAAAGCAGTAAATTATTCCACACAACTATATGAAAACGGCCTGACTGATTTTCTCAACGTGCTTACTGCTCAACAGGCTCTCTACACCTCCCAGGATGCTCTGGTGCAAAGCCAGTCCGCCGTATGCACAGATTTGGTGGCGCTGTACAAAGCATTGGGCGGCGGTTGGGAATCGGCTGATTTTACGGTCAAAAAGCCGGCAAAGTAAGGGGTTCAGTCGCCATGGAACGATGATCTATTTTTGGATTGTCGGCTTTAAGCCCAGTTTCGCCATGACCTGCTGCAAATCTCCCCATACTTTGGCGCGGTTCTCGGGCGTATACGCCCGCAAAAGAAATGACGGATGATAGGTTGGCATTAATGGCACGCCCCGATAGGTCATCCACGTGCCGCGCTGGCGGCTGATTCCCTCTACAGTCCCCGTAAGATATTTCAGCGCCGGTGCGCCTAGCGTGACAATGACCTGCGGGCGGATTATTTCAATTTGTTTATGCAGCCAGGGAATGTTTAAGGCCACTTCCGCCGGTGTCGGCGGCCGGTCTCGCAATCGTCCGGAATCCGGATCAGGGTCGGCCGCACGCAGTTTGACTACGTTGCCGATGTACACCGTTTGCCGGCTTAATCCCATGGCAATAATCATCTTGTCCAAAAGCTGCCCGGACCGGCCCACAAAGGGCACGCCCGTTTTATCTTCCTCTACGCCCGGTCCCTCGCCGACAAACATCAACTTTGCGGCCGGATCGCCGCTTCCAAAAACGACCTGGGTGGCAATGTCGGAAATATAGGGGGCCAGCGCTGTCGCGGTCTCCTGCTGCAATTCCGCTAACAACCGCGGTTTGTCCGCATCACTGATCGGTGCCAAGGCAGCAATATCCCCGTCCGGGATGGGTGGAAGTTTTACAGAGCGAGCAATATCAACTCCGTGGTGCTGGGCCGTCGGGCTGTCCGTCTTGGCCGTGACCGTCCTGCGCACCTCGGGCGGCGGCCCTTCATCCATTTTAGGCGCACGGGAAATCAGCGTTGCCGGGCGTTGCGCAACCTGCGCCCTCGGGGCTACATTTTGGTCTTTTCGGGCGACACTTTTTCCCGGCACCGGGGCCGCAGACTTGGGAAGCACTAACGGCACTTCGCGCACACCGAAAGCCGCATCCGTTTGAAGCCACAATCGCCCGGCATAGTGCGCCGCTTGCGTATCCATCAGGCCGCTACTTTCCCGCCGGTCTATTACCGTGCGCCGCGTTGTCGCGGATCAAGCTGAATGGGACCATAAACCTGTTCATATCGTTGCACCGCCTGGCTTAACGCCAGCGCCAGACGCTTGGCGGCAAAAAAGCTCATCGCCACGCGGGTATTGACATCCATGACCACCGTATTGGGCTTGTCATGATGCTGCATATTGATGGCAAAATCCAGAAATAAATCTTCCTGCGTGGCGCTTAACCGGAAGATATTGCTAAATACCGTGTTCATGTTCTCTTCACGGATTTGCAATTGCATCTGCTGCCCGGCGGAATCACCCGCGGTGGGGGGCTGCGTTTGCGGTTGAATCGGCGGAACATTGTTATCTGACATTTTCAAACTCCTCTTATGAAACATCCAATCCTCAAGAACCTAAAAGATAACGGACCCCATCCGTTTTGTCATCCCGATTACTCGGACAGGC
>JAJZCT010000167.1 GCA_021828925.1 Planctomycetota bacterium | reverse complement strand
AGATGCGCCTCACACGAGGCCATCAGCCGCTTCTTGAGGACGTCCTTGTCCATGCTAAAACTCCTTATAAAAGAACTGATCCCTATTCTACCAGATACCCGTGCCAAAAAATATGGCCACACCCGGTGCGGGATCGCTATCTGGCATAGTGCCCCGACGGCGGACAAAAGTAGCGATATACCACTGATTCAGGTGGCCGGGCGCGCCGGTCAGGAGAGCTGGTTCCACCAGCTTGTGCATGATTTGGCTGGACTGCCGCAAAGTGGCGTTTATTCTCAATATCAATGCAATTATTTTCAGCAGGACCGGCCGGTTGACCTCTAATTATTGTCGGGATGTGTAAAATGGAACATCTTGGCATAACTTGGAGCCGAACCTAAGTCCAGGCGGATTCTTTCCAATTTCACCAATTCCATGGAAACCTTCCGGGCGGCAAGTTGATTCCGGATGGTTGTTAAGAAATGAGCCTTGGGCCGCGGCGAAAAGCACAGCACCCACAGATTGCATCTTGACTTTTGCAAGGCCGAATCGTGAAGCGGGAGCGCCGGCAACCACGAAACATTCTTCCGCCGCAGATACCACTCCACGTTGCTGGGCATCTGTCCCAAGATCACAATTTGCGTATTTTGACGGTTCCCTGCACAAACATTTTGGGCAATTCGCTGCGACCGCTGCCAACCGCGGCTGATCCATGGATTGAAAACATTAATGATCGCCGCAACAACCGCAAAAATCGCCCAAAGTGCGCCAACCCCGGCCACTACCGCTCGAATGCCCCGGCCACGAGTTTTCATGCCACGCAATAGAAATACCACCGCGTTGAAGAGACCCAGTGATGAGAGAAGCATGATCGCCGGCACCAGATGCTGTTCCACCCTGGCATCGCGCCCATAGGGATACGCCCGCAGACACGACGCAATGAGCGTCGCCAGAAATGGTGCTACCAGCAAAACCACCTCCGCCCGTTGACCGCGACGCCAGAGTCGCCATGCGCCCAGCCAGCACAGGGGCGATATCACCAGTGATATGCCCCATTCACCTCCCATGGGATAGCTCATCATGTTGCCAAACTGGGCCTTAACCAGCCACCAAGCTATATGCCAGTTCAACGGTGGGAACGCCTGCCCCCAGGCCCGGAGGATACCATCGTGGCGTGTAGTGTGGAGCTGACCGCCGGAAACGGTAAAATAAAGAGCGACAAACCCCCCCACCAAAAGCAGGTTAAAGAGCAGGTACCACCCTAAGGTGCGATTGCGGGTTGATGCAGAGCGAAATCTCCAATAGCGCAGGCCCAATGCCAAACTTACCGCACCGGCGACAAACACGCTTGGATAGGACAACGCCAAAGCAATTGGAGTCAGCACCGCCAGCAGCAACACTGGCCTTCCATCGCGCCAACTGCGCAACGCCCACAGACCCAAGCCCGTATAACTCAGAGCCACCAGCAGATCAATGGAATATGGTTTAAAATCATTGCTGAATCGGGCCGGCGAAAGCGAGCACGCCAGCAGACCAGTCGCCAGCAGTGCGATCCAAGGCCCTCCAAATTGACGGGCAATCGGGTAAATCAATAATAGACTCACCAGCGACGCGACCAATGGAAGAAAACGAACCGCAAAGGACGATGTACCAAAATGTATAATTATCCACTTGCTTATCCACAGAAAGCCAAATGGACAGGCCTGGATGTAGCGCAGCGGTTCGAGTAGCCCTAGATATGAGCGGTCCAGAATATTCAGCCCAACAACCGCCTCATCTCCGAAAATCGGAAAGTTTAAGAAATACCGCCCCAAGCGCCATGCCACGCCAATCGACACCAGAAGAATCAGCCAGAATCTTCGCGAAAAAAAACCTGTCTTCAAAAACTTAGCCAGGGTATTGTCAGCGGTCGTACCACCCGCCGCGCTCCCGTTGGAAATCAATACGTTGCGCATGGTTGCCATCCAACTTAAACAAATTGTAACCGTTCACGGCCTCCCGGCCGGTCAGACCCACAATGGGTCTGAACACAGGTGATTCTACCCCGCCCCAATTAGACAATGCAAGGTCAGATTCCGCAAAATAATTTTTGCTTAAAGTTGTGGGAATCGGTGATATCCGTCTGATAAATAAAACAGCAAAGGACTGGTCAAAGCGACATGGATGTACGCACCGAACAAGCCTATCAGCAACGCATCGCTGCGCTGGAATTACAGAACGCCAGCTTGGAATCGCGGGTCACCGATTTAACGCGGCAACTGGCTCAGCGTGATGCCACCATCGGCGCTGGGGCAATATTGCTGCCGCCGCATCCGCCGGAGCGATCATCTGGTCCTGGCGCCTGTGGTGGGTCAACCCGGATTTCTCCACTCTCTTCGAGTCTCGAATGTCCAGTCCCATCTCGGAACCGTCATCAAATTGGCTTCATCGGAGGTTGTATCGGGTGATCCCGCACCAGGCGCTTCAAAACTGAAAGCGGCGATCCAGGTCGCAAAACCCAAGACGGAAGTCGCCGGGCAGGATCCCTTTGGGCCAGTTGATCCCGGACGGACGATGCCGCCGGAACCTTATGTCATGTGCCACTCCTTGTTTTACTACGTATCATCGTTCTGCTACGTACCATTAACACTAGTATGATTATCAGTTATATGTCCATGTTACCGTTATGTGTTCCTTCCATCCGTCAGGTCTTGCCGCCGCCGACTGACGGGGCCGCCTGCCTGTGCCCCGGCAGACAGGCCGTCCCACGCTCGGCTGGAAAACCAGGGACAGCCACGAATGGCATTAACTTAAGCGTGCGTGTAGGTTACTTGCATTCGATATCCTCGCCGGGTGCGATCATGGCTTTCAGTTCGGCCCTGGGTTTGGCCATAAAGCTGTAGCCGTTGTGGCGACGCTTGATGACACATGGCTCGAAGCGGCCTGTCTTCTTGGGGCTCACCAGCGGCCGGGGCAGGGACAGGAAAAGGTGACATCAACCCTTCCGGATGTGGCGGGGCTCGGGCGGTGGGTTAACTGGCTATGGCAAGGAAGGCACGCAGCTTGGGCGGAGGCGGACTGGTTAGTGGTGCCGTCCTGTGGTTGTTGCAATTCAGTGCGGGTTTATAATGGGCGTATTATGGTAGCGTTGAATGAAACAGCTTCGGAGCTTGGGTCGTGTCGATCAGCGCGGAGCTGCCGCGTCACCGCCACGTACCCCCAAGGTGGCACGGGCATTCCTGCCGGTGAGATGAACTATCCCGGCGCTGCAGCGCACATGCAGCCCGCGGCCGCAACGGGATTAGCACCGCTGCCTGGGCAGATCACTTGGCAAAGCTCGCCCTGGTAGGGCGACTCCATATTACCGTAGCAATGTGATGCGTCGCCGAATCTGCCAAAGCCGCAGTAAATATGGGGTGAAAGAACATCGGGATCCTCGGCAGAAAATTGACTGCCTATTGTGGAATCGCTCTACCGGCTGCCTCCGCCGGGGGGGGGCGGTGATCGGAGGACTGATATGCAGAAGCTGCCGAGGACGAAACGAGGGGGGGCGGTGTATCTGCTGAGCGTGGGGCTGGGGTGCGCCGCGTCCGCCACCTTGGGCACGGGCGCGGGGTTGTGCATGGTCTGGCTGTGGCCGTGTAGCTCGCATGACGCGCGCGCTCGCAGCCTCGCTGCTGGGGCCAGCCTCGGCTGTATACTTCTGGTCGCCGTCGTCGCGGTGGTTGTAGGCCTGAGCCACGCGGTTGATCGCAGGCCCGTGCCGGCGGTCGTGTGGTTCGCGCTGCGGTGGTGCCTGCTGGCCGGTGCGGCGTGGGTGGTTCTCTGTAACGCCAGCGTGTTTTTCTGCTGAGGGGCCGGATGATCCGCCAACTGAATAGTTCCATGGGTGAAACCGCCGGCGGGCCGCGGTGTGTGCTCTCGTGGTTGACGTTTATTGCAGTGGTCACGCCCGTGTGCCTGTGGGCTCTTATCCCCCTTTTGCTTCCGACGCCCGCTCCCGGCGGATTCCTTCTCGCAAATCCGTACGGGTGGTGGGCGTGGTCCGGCCTCGCTGGGGCACTGGCGACGGGGCTGTTCGCATTGGCCACGCAAGCCATGGTTCTATCGCTGCACCGGGCGGATTCACGGCGTGACCTCGTGCGCCTCGCGGTCTTTGGGACCGCGTTCTGGCTGGTGCTCTGTGTCGGGGATGGGTTCTTCCGGGAATTGCGGGCCATTGCGCCGGCGTCAGCTAATTACGAGGCCGTCTACCGGCGAATGCGAGCCCGATATCGTGAGCAGTTGCCGATTCTGCTGCCCGGGACGGGACCGAAACGGGTCTTGCGCCAAGGAAAGCCCGTGAAATGAGAAAGCGATATGAAGTAGCTGATGCACGAGGTGGAAACCTTTCATAGCGGACCCTGTAACGGTTGCAGCAACAAGTTTTAGTTGTTGCTGTAATGCAACGCGGTTTTATAATGGGCGTATTATGGTAGCGACGAATGAAACAACTTCGGAGCTTGGGCCGTGTCGATCAGCGCGGAGCTGCGCCGTCACCGCCACCTATCCCCAAGGTGGCACGGGCATTCCTGCCGGTGAGATGAACTATCCCGGCGCTGCAGCGCACATGCAGCCCGCGGCCGCAACGGGATTTTGCGCGGTCGATGCGACCAGTGGCTTCGGCTTGTCGCCGAACGCGCTCAACATCAACGAGGCCAATACGTATCAGTTTGTAGGAAGTGATCCGGTGGGGAGGGTGAATCCCGGAGGCACCAATTTCTGGGATTACGTCAGGTACATCTTTACCGGCCAACTCGGTCCAGCGCCGACGATCCCGATTTACGTCGTGGACCGCAGCGGCGGGGTGAATACCGGCCTGACAGGTGGCCACATTGATATGGTCATTCCAGGCCAAGGGGTCGTCGGATTCTACGGGATTGTCCCGACTGGAGCCGGGTCAGGGCAACAGTATGGCTGGAATATTCCCGGCTACTGGAATCACAGCTATCGGAACTTCGAACGGCCGGAGCAATATGGCGGCAGGCCATCGTACATCAATCCGCCCCGTAAGGGGAGTTGTCCAACCGGTTCCGAGCCAGGTTTGAAGAGTACGATTGCCAAGATATTAGCCACACCGGCGCAGCTGATGCTGCAGGAACTGAATTCGCTGGAGCAGCACCCGGGAACTTTTAACATAGCGACCAACAACTGCGCGGAGAACGCCTGCAAGGTACTTAATGCGGGAGGCCTCAATCCCGATACTTGGTACGACTTCGGCTTCGACAATCCGCAGGGTTTGATCGACCAGCTGCAGCAGGGTGGGGCGACCGTTTTCACTGGCTACACGGTGGAAAACGTTAACGGTCAGGTGACCATTATCCCGGCGGGCCAGCCGCCGCAACCGTAGGGAGGGTTCTTACGATGCGATGCAAGGGAATTATAACGGCGATGCTGGCTACGTGCCTCTTATCGGCGCTACTCGGCTGTTCCCACAACGCTGCAGGCACAGCGCAGCGGACACTGCGCCTTGGGCCCCGTGATGATCCTGGCGGAGTGTGGCTCTTATCTGCCAGAGAGCCTATTCCAACGACGAGGAGGCCGCCCCAATCAGTGGTTGTCAGAACTGTGTGCGAGAGCCAGCGCCAACTCTCCTCGTTTGTCTCGCCGTCAATTATTGGGCCGAATGTTCAAGCGGTATTTCGCATAACGGGCCCGCAACACGTGCCCGGTAAGCCTGATGTCGCCAGGATTGTGTTTAGGTACGACCGGTTTCAATCTAACCCTTTCGAAATTGGCCGGGAATCGCGTTTTCTGTTCGATGGGAGAGGCAAGTGTGTAAGCATTTGGGCAAGCCCTGTGGGATTCCCGGCAAGTGGTAAGGCCATCCACGCCTACCGTAGCGAATAGAGTACGCCCGTGGTGCCTGTAGCGGCCCAGCGGATTGTGAGGGTGTCAATAATCATGATAGCGAGTGATTACACGGTTGTCAGGCGGTCGTATGATATTGAATTATGGCAATATGCGGAACAATCTCGGAGGATCATATTCGCTGGCGGGCGGTGTTATAATGCGACCTGTGAATCTGAGGCGACTTGATGGTTGCGGTGGGTGAAACAACTTCGGAGCCGGGACTGCGGCCAGTGGTGCCGCGCTGCCGCGTGGCGGCCACGTATCCCCAAGGTGGCACGGGCATTCCTGCCGGTGAGATGAATTGTCCCGGCGCTGCGGCGCACATGCGGCCTGCGGCCGCAACGGGATTTCGCGCGGGCGATGCGACCAGTGGCTTCGGCTTGGTGCCGGTCGGCGATTAGGCGTGCTCGCCGCCCCCCTTGAACGGTGAGCGCGCAACGACGGAGGCGAAGATGTTAGCCGTTTCCTTTCTGCTATTACTCACGTCGATCGCGGCAATTCTTTTGGGAAGCGTGCCGTTTGACCGGCTTCTTCGCGTCTTCCACGGCCGCCACCGGGAGATGTGGGAGGCGCGAGGTCGGCCCACGGGCATGTTCTGGGTGCCGCCCGGGTCGCGTTTTTTCACTGGCGTCGTCGCCAGGGGCGACCTCGCACGCGAATGGCTGTACGACACGCCCGCGTGGATAGCCGAGTCGCCCAAGTTGTTGGGGATGCTCCACCGATTTCGTTGGTGCTACGCCGCTGGAATGGTTGCATTGGTCCTCATGATGATCACAATATTCATCGCTGCAGCTGGCCGGCGATTTTAAGGCAAAACCCGGAACGTAACGGGTCTTGAGCCACGGACATCTCGTGAAAGGTGAAAGCCGCCTGAAGTAGCTGATGCACGGAGTGAAAACCTGTCAAAGCGGACCCTGCGGGTTGCAGCAAGCAATTTTGGCGGTTGATGCAATGCATCGCGGGTCTATAATGAGTTTATTATGGTAGCGTTGAATGAAACAAATGCGGAGCCTTCCTCGCGTCGAAGAATAGCGCGGGGCTACGCCGTAACGGCGACCTATCCCCAAGGTGGCACGGGCATTCCGTCCGGTACAACCAATTATCCCGGCGCTGCAGCGCACATGCGGCCTGCGGCCGCAACGGGATTTCGCGCGGTTGGTGCGACCAGTGGCTTCGGCTCGTCGCCGAACGCGCTCAACATCAATGGTGCGGATACGTATCAGTTTGTGCAATCGAATCCGGTGGGATTGGTAGATGCGATGGGAACTGCGGTTGCCGGGATCGACGTCATGAAATACGCTCGGCCCGGCGGCAATACGGGACAGCCCTCATGCCC
>JAJZCT010000166.1 GCA_021828925.1 Planctomycetota bacterium | reverse complement strand
AACTTCTGGCCCCGTACGTTTCTCCTCAATTTATGGCGGAGAGGATTACAACGCTCTCTATGCCATTCCCGGCTGGAATAAACCCGGTTTTGATGACAATCATTGGCGACGAGCGTCAGTGGTTCAGGGGCCGGGCGGCCGACTGGTACCACAAACAGCACCGCCCGTGAAAGTCATGCAAATCTATCACGCCATTGACATAGCCCATCCAAAGCCGGGCGTACGCGTCTATGATTTGGGTCAGAATATAGCCGGGCGATTTGTTATCAAAGCGCGCGGACCGGCGGGTTCAAAGCTCATTGTGTACCCATCGGAGTTGCTGCATCCGAACGGTACGCAGTGGCAATCCTGCGCCGGGCCAATCTGGTGTGTCTACACACTTAATGGCAAAGGTGTAGAGACATTTCACCCGATTTTCTCCTATTTTGGGTTTCGATATGTGCAAATTAACGCGGTGCCAGCCAGTAAATCCAGTTTGGACCGCAGACCCGCCGTGCTTAGTGTGCTCGGACAGGCTACGCATAGTTCGTCCCCCACCATCGGCCATTTTTCATGCAGCAATAAACTGCTGAATCAAATCCATCATCTGATCACCATGGCCATGGTCAACAACATGGTCAGCGTCATAACGGATTGCCCCACCCGCGAAAAAACCGGCTGGCTGGAAGATACGTATCTGGTGGGACCGGGGATTATGGACAACTATCTTGTGCCGAAGTTGTATGAGCAAACCGCGGCCAATATGCGTGACGCCCAGTGGCCTGATGGCATGGTGCCGGATTTCGCACCAGAATACTTTAACTACCCTGGCGGATTTATCAATTCGCCGGAATGGGGCAGCGCATGCGTACTTGATCCATGGCTGGCCTACAAATACTTCGGCGATAAGCGGATATTGTCGCAGAATTATCAGATGATGATCCGCTACCTTACGTACCTTAAGTCCCGCGCCAAACACCATATTCTCATGTTCGGCCTGGGAGACTGGTTTGACCTCGGCCCCCGGGCGCTCGGCGTGGAGCAACTGACAAGTTTGGGAGTAACTGCCACTGCCACGTGGTATCGAGATTTGATGACACTGGTAAAAATCTCACGAATCTTGGGTCATGCACATGCTGCACAGCATTTTGCCGCCGAGGCCAGAGATGTCCGAGCGGCATTCAACCAAAGATTCTACCATCCCGTGACCGGTCAATATGATCGCGGAAGCCAGTGCGCCAATGCAATGGCCCTGGCCACCGGAATAGTGAAAAAGGCGGATCGGCGTAAAGTGTTGGCAGATTTAATCGCCAACATTCATCAGCACCATGATCATACCACAGCCGGGGACATCGGATTTCATTATGTGGTGCAGGCGTTGACGGATGCGGGACAATCGCAGTTGCTATACAAAATGGCAACGCGGACAAACCCACCAAGCTATGGTTATCAGATCGCCCACGGTGCGACGGCGCTGACGGAAGCATGGAACTGCAATCCGGACGATTCACAGGATCACTTCATGCTGGGGCATATTGAGCAATGGTTTTACAACGGCTTGGGTGGGATACGAGTTGATATGGCCCGCAAGCCGGGGCACCAATTGGAAATCCGACCCGCGATTGTGGGCAATCTGAAATGGGTGCGGGTCAGTTATGACTCGGTGCTGGGAAAAATTGTCAGCAATTGGCAACGGCACGGAACGCACTTAAATTTGCAGTTCGTCGTTCCGGCACATACCACGGCCCGTGTTTATTTGCCCACAACCGATCCGCAGAAATTAAAAATCAATCACCGGCTGTTGCATCGTGCGGGAGTGCATGTAATACGCATCTTGCACGATGAGGTAATTTTCGACGCCCGGTCAGGACACTATTTGTGTACCAGCCGATACTACGGACAGCACGTGATGCCGCGTGAGTTGAACAAATGAATACGCTCTCCCGCGAATTGCTCAAACGAATGCTCCAGAATAATACAGTGCCTCGCATGGCGATAGCAGGAGGCGGAAACTATCGGCTCTCGCGCCATGGCGGTCGTTTCTTTCCGATGGCTGCATGGGCGCCACAGTGCGGCAACACGGGGGGGGCTGGCAGCATCACGTCTGCCTATTCCCAAAGTCCCCAAGCCGATTTGCGCTGCTGCGGGACAAAATGTCCGTGCGGTTTGCAATGGATCAACACCGGCGTCGCCAAAATCGTTGTGCGTTCGACGAGGTCCGTCGATGCAACACGGCCATGCCGCTCCGTCTGCGAAAGAATGCAGTCGATGCCTCGGCTCAGCAGACGCCGATCGGTCGGGTGCACAAGTACGAAGTTCTGATCCATAAGGCACATTATGGCACAGATCACTCGGCATGGTAAACCAATTTGATTGTTACCGTGTGATCCTGCCGGTTATCAACCAGCGTGATGCGTCTGTTGCTTTGAACCACCCCATCAACCGTTACTTCCGACACGTCGTTTCCGCCTGATGTAAAAGTCATGTGATAAAACGTTTCACGGTACCGGAAATGTATATGAAATGTGCCCCAGCTCGCCGGCAGCCGCGGTTCAAACCAGAGTTGGTCACCTTCCTGCCGCCACGCTCATTTCCTGGGGTGTTGCGGTCGAGGCGATTGATCGGAAAAAGCGTCACGGCCGGGCGGCGACGCAGCCGCATTGGCGTAACGGGATAACGAAGAAATTTGTGCGGTATTCCGCAGAATGAATCTCACTTTAACAGGTTGTTCCAAGCGCGGCGAAAAGCCAATTGTGATATCGCATCAGCGGCCATGGCGTCCAGCAGGCTAAAGGCCTGCATGTAAATGCTCGGTCTGTTGATGGATGGGGAGAAATCGTCGCGTTGGTAGCGTCTATGGCGCAAATGTGAATCCAAAAAGGATTCAATAAAAGCCTTGGCCGAATTCGAGTTGAGCTGAGATGATTCCAAGCCCAACGCCTCCGCCTCGCGTCGCAACTCGTGCCTCGGATTATCGAGCATACGGTCGTAGCTCACAAAGACTCGCCGATTTTGCCGGGTTTCGTGTACTGCCGCCACCATGTGTTCCAGCCAAAGCTTGTAACCCATGCGCACACTCATGCCATATTTTGATCGCAACGACTCCGCCACGCTGCGCGGATGACGAACCACGATAATATAACCGGCTCCTACCCTCAACAATCGAAACACATCCTTCCAAATGGGTATTAACCGGCAGGTTCGTGGATCCTTAAATCCCCACAGTGGGACATGGCTGAAGCGTGCGCGGACATCGTTGGCGATGAGCGTAACAGTTTGTCGATAAGAGGAAAGGGCGGTCATGCGGGCACAATCGAATCCTGGTTTCCGCCATGAAAAACCCTGGGCCGCCAAGACGCGGTCATTGGTGGCGGTAATCCGGTTATCTTCCCAAAATCCGGCAGGATGATCCGGCTGACTGGGCATCAGGTCGTCGCCGAGATAAACATTAAAAACCGCCAATGATCGGGCGATAACGCTGGTCCCGCTATGATGCATTCCCAGCACCACGATCACTCGCTTATTTCCCATCTCGGCATTCCTTTCGATTTCTCTTCAATCCGGGCGTTGTATTATCGCCCTGTGCGTCCGAACGCCCGTCGAAACGCACCCGGGGTGATCCCTTTAGTTTGGCGAAACACCCGCACCATGTGACTCAAGGTTAGAAAGCCCGATTCCCAGGCGATGTTCTGCATTTTCACGCTGCTGTTGACCATCTTACCTGCTGCGTATTCCACCCGCCGGTTCCGGATTTCCTGCGCCATGCTATGACCTACGTACCGCACGAATGCGCTGTGCAGCGTCCGATAGGACACCTGCAGCTCGCTGGCGATGCTTTGGGCTTTGAGCGGCTGGCGATAACGGCATTTAATAAGCTCCATCGCGGCGGCGACATTCTGGTCCGCTATGGCAAGTATGTCAGTGGACTGCCGGGTGATTACGCCGCGCGGGGGAATCAAGATGGCCCCGGCGGGTGGAGTTTCGCCTTGCATAAGGCGGTCCAGCAGGGCCGCCGCCTCGTAACCGATCCCTTCCAGGTTATTGTCAATGCTGGACAGCGGCACGGCGGTAAATGGGCAAATTAACCGGTCATCGTTGCAACCCAGCACCGCGACATCCTGGGGTACCCGCAATCCCGCATTCAGGCCCGTCTGAATAACTTCAATTGCAAAATCGTCGGACTGCGCGTTGACCGCCAGAGGCTTGGGCAGCTTGCCAAGTTGCCGTTGCAGTTGCCGAAGTCGGGCTTCATGTGAATAACTCGAACAGTCGATGACATAAAAAGCTTTTCCGGCGGCAGCGACAGCCTGCCGGAAGATTTGCAGTTTCGCCAACTCCGTCCGATTGCCGAGGCAAATGTAATATGCCTGGTGTTCAAATCCCCTCTGGCAAAAATGTTCAACGGCCAGTTTCACAACTTTATCCATATCCGCCGCAACTCTTGGTGCGGGAAATGCATCGTTGTTGCCGATATTGACAATAGGCCTTCTATAACCTAGCAGACGTCGATCAACGGCGCGACTATTGCCCGCGGTGCATAGAATGCCATCTCCGCCCCATCGCGCCGGCAGCAGTGAATCATGCACGGAGCTCAGGTCCAGATTCCATCGCGCGTTTTCCGCGTATCGCGCAATGCCGCGATGAATATCGCTGGAATACCAGCTAAGCGACAACAGAACTTGCCGCGTCAGCAGTGCCCCTGCCGCCCTGGCGTGTGTGCGAGTCGATGGGGGTTTCATTTCAGCAAGTCTCCAAGCAAGTGCGGATAACATACTACAAATCCTCCGCGATTGCCAAAAGATGGTGTAGGATGGCGACGGCTTCCGCAGATTCCAACTCCGTTGGTACCCTCCGCGTGTACAAGGGTCTCGAAACGCTAAGAAACCGCCCCGAAAGGCTTTGCCAAAATAGACCAGCGATTTGCAAAAATAGACAACACATCTCCTTTTAGGGGTGTTATACTTCTTTCGTCGGTTGAATGAACTGAATGATCTTGTATTGTCTTTGCAAATCAGGGATGGAGGTGGTTGCTAATTGGTATGGCGGGAACAAACAGGTATTTCCGCAAGCGTTTCAGCCAGCCAGCCAATTTGGCTAATCTGCTGTTTCTGCTATAGCCGATGAGCCAAGTGTTCAAAGATTGGATTTTCATCTTTTTTCATCCACCGCATGTCGCGGAGGGTCCGCAGCTCGCCCGGTTTGGCGAGAAATCCGAGGGGCTCCCCAAGGGAGCAGGAGTTTTTTATGTTTCCAAAGTCGTTCCCAAATTTGTTCGGTTCTCACGGTTCTTCTTCGGCGGCTATCGCTGGTGCAGCGTTGGCGGTGCTGGGCCTGGCGGTTGGTACAGCCACTGCCACCGCAGTGAACATCTACACGGATAATTTTACCGGCGGCGCTACCGCACCGCTCAATGGCGCAAGTCCGGGGATGGATTTGACGGGTGGCACATGGTCTGCGGCCTCGTATTGGAATGCCAATGGTTCGGCCTCGACGAATAATGTGGAACAAGCTGACGCCATTCTCCCCTTCACTCCCACGTCCGGCGAGATCTATAATCTGTCCATCACAGCCAGCCCTGGGTCACCGGCCGCAGGGTGGCAATGGTTGGCGTTTGGTTTCGTCAATACCACATCATCTCAGACGTCAAATATCTTTGGTAGTGCGGCTGGCCCTTGGATGCTCCAAGAGCCGAACTCGAACTCGAGTACATCTGATCTCGGCCAATATTTCGCTTCGGGGAACGGGAACATTGCTGGTTATGCATCACCACAATCTCCGATTACTATGGGTGTGGTGCTGGACACCACGGCCGCGCAGTGGACCGCACAATGGTATTATGATGGTTCTCCCGTCCAAGGCGAGCCCTACACGTTTTCCACCAATCCCTCGATCACGGGGGTGGGATTTGGGGTAAATTATAACACAGCCGTCGTGGGCGCATTTAGCCTAACCGGTACCTCGGTCCCAGAACCCGTAGGTTTGGCGATATTCGTGGCTGGTGGATTAGGCCTGCTACTGATTAAAATGGGGCGCCGAAGCCCGACAGGGTAGTGTTGTGCAGAACACCGAGTGCCAGTACCGAGTTACCGGCACTCGGTGTTCGTATTCCCGATTGCTTTAGCAAAGGTGGAACAAACGGAAAGCAACTGATTGTATCGGACTCAAGCGGAACAAACAGACCCGCAGGACTAGGAATGCCGGTTACGTACCTCATTTTTCCACTTGTTTCCGTGAGCGGTTGTCAGAAGAAAGGGTCGAATTATGAAACGTAGGGCATTCACTATAATAGAGCTGTTGGTGGTGATCAGTATCATCGCTTTGTTGATAGCGTTGTTATTGCCAGCCTTGGCTCGGGCTAAGATATTGGCCGAAAGGATTCAATGCGCCTCGAATCTACGACAGATCGGGATAGCTTTGCACGAATACGCCAATGAGTATGCTGGTCAATATCCATTATGTATGGCGGGCTTTTGGCCCATGGCGAGCGCGACCTATTCTGCCACCGTCGGAAGCAGTGAAACCTACCCCGTGGCGGGATTCGGCATGCTTTATTACAGCTCCTTCGGGGTGGTCGGCAATGTGACATCCGGGCAAATGGTAAACCCGCAACCCGGAATGCTTAGCCCAACGGCAACTGGAATCAGCATGCTCTTTTGTCCTGAGGCGGGGAGTTATTTCAGCCAAGCCCGCTTCGTGCCGTCGGCCTATTACAATGCACAGGGTTATATCGATAATTTTACCTTTCCAATGGGATACTGCTATTGGGTTGATGACGGATCCCCCTATTTGGGTCTATATAGTCCAGCAGGCGATGGTACCGTGCTCTATCCTGGTTGGTCTGGATGGAATCCCAAATATGGGCCGGTACGATGGTATAATGATGATCCGGGCCACGAACCCGCCGTCAACCCCCAATCCGACAGCGCATCGATTCTGGCAACCGACAACGCAATGTTCACTGATCCATCCGGTACGGTGGGATACACCAACGCTGGCAGCGGGCAGCCGCCGTGGTCTAATCATGTTGATGGATCGATGGGAAATTTTCTCCCCGCCGGCGAGCACGAGCTTTATAATGACGGCTCGGTATCTTGGGTGCCTATGTCCCAGATCAAAGTCCGCTTTTACTCTTTCGGCCAATTCTGGGGCTGGTGACCTCCGAGAGGCTGCATTGATTTCCTGTTTCACGGGCTGGCCCGCGCACGTTTTGTCCTCCAACCGATTGT
>JAJZCT010000165.1 GCA_021828925.1 Planctomycetota bacterium | reverse complement strand
TGCAGAGCATTTTTGGAGAATTGGGAATTAGGAAAAGATGCAATTAATTGATCCAGATACTGCCGTGCGGCATTCCAGTGCCCGCTGTTTTCCAAAGCCACACCGAGGCGGTAGAGCATGCGCTTATCGGGTCTGGCGGATGGATCGATGGAAAGAGAATTTTTATAATCCGTGGCAGCCCGATTATACCGGGCCTGGATGAAATCAATATCGCCTAAAGCCTTGTAACTTTTCCCTTGCAGGTCCGCACGTTGGGAATGGTCGATGGCAGAGAGATAATCGCGTGCCGCCAGAGCCAGTTCATCCTGATGTTCTTCGGAAATGGCGGCAAGATAATAACCTTCCGCCAGGTTTTGACCGGAGGTATCGCTGGCAATAAAAGCGCGGGCGGTATTCTCCGCCGTCATGAATTGCCCCTGCTGATAAGCCTGATAACCACTCGCCAAACTCGAGGTCGCCGGCGGAGGCGCTGCGCACCCGGATATCAGCGTTGCGGCAAAAACACCCAATCCGAACATCCATTTTCGCATAAGTGGTTCTCCATGAACCGCAATTCATTGCTATTGCGCATCAGGCCTGCGGAGCGGCAGCGGCCGGAGCGTCCGGCGCGACTTCAGCCGGTTTGTCCGACGGAACCACCGGAGCGCCTTCTTTCAAGCGTGTGGCTTTGCCGGTTAAATCGCGAAGGTAATAAAGCTTGGCGCGGCGAATCTTGCTCTTGCGCCGCACCTCAAGTTTTTCAATTTTCGGAGAATGTACCGGGAAAATACGCTCAACGCCTTCATTGTTGACAATCCGGCGCACCGTAAATGTGCCGCTGATGCCCGCGCCTTTGCGCGAAATCACCGTTCCGGAGAAGACCTGGATTCGCTCTTTATCACCTTCCACAATGCGGCAATGCACATCCACAAGATCGCCGATGGCGAATTGCGGCGGCTTGGCCAGGAGGTGTTTGGATTCAACATGACTCAGTAGTGCATTACGCATGGATAACTCCAATTCGGATATTTATTCCCGGCTCCGTTACGCCGGCGGCATTGATCTGCCGTATGGCCAACATTTCCGCCCCTTACCGGGGTGCCAGCAGGTCCGGCCTACGCTGACCGGTTCGCTGTCTGGACTGTTCTGCCCGCCACCGGGCTATGGCCGCGTGATCGCCGGATGTCAACACTTCCGGCACCTCAAGGCCCTGATAATTTCGCGGGCGGGTATAGTGCGGATATTCCAGACCGCCGCTGATTTCCGCATCCGCAATCGCAAACGATTCCGCTCCGGCACTGGCATGGTCGCCCAAAACGCCGGGAATCAGTCGAATCACCGCATCAAGCACCACCATGGCCGGCAATTCTCCGCCGGAAAGCACATAGTCGCCAATGCTTATTTCAAGCGGTTGCAGTACCTGCCGAATCCGCTCGTCAAATCCTTCATAATGTCCCGATACCATCAGCAGCCGCGGCTTGCAGGCCAATTCATGCGCCAACGCCTGATCCAGCTTCCGCCCCTGCGGACACAGCAGTATTCGCGTGGCCACAGCCGTATCCATGGCTTCAATGGCGGTTATCGCATCCAAAACAGGCTGGCACATCAGCACCATGCCCGGCCCGCCGCCAAAGGGGCGATCATCCACTTTTCGGTGCGGATCCGTGGTGTAATCCCGCAACTGATGCAGATGATAACAGGCCAGCGTTTTTTCGGCGGCCCTTTTTAGAATGCTGCTTCCCAGAACACCGGGAAACATTTCCGGGAATAGCGTCAGGATATCGACGCGCATCATCGTTTCAATCCACCCTGCGGCCCAAGGCCACAAACGCTCCTGATTTCAAAATCAGGCCGAAACACCGGCGGGAACCACCGCGGCAGCGCCGGAATCCGTGGCTGTTTTCAGCAGCCCGGCCACCGTACCGCTGGGCGTTGCACCAACTTTAATCCAGTGCTCCACCCGCGCTTTGTTGACCACCACCCGACGCGCCGGGTCCTTGGCAATGGGATCATAATAGCCCAATTCCTCAATAACCTTGCCATCCCGCGGAGAACGGTGATCCACCGCATTAATACGCCAGAATGCACGGTTTTTACGACCAAAGCGCTTTAAACGAATCTTAACTGCCACGCGATACCTCGTTTGCCTGCCTGATGAATCCACCCGATCCGCTCCATGCACCACGCACCGGAGATCAAAACCGGATTTTCCACATCAGCCCGATGGTGGGAACCTGCAGTTCCCGAACCATCGGTAAACCCAAGATATTACCCGCCAAGCCCAAGGCTTTCAAGCGAACTGCATCCGCGGCAATCGTCTTTTTTGACAAAACCGGATATCGCAGGCTGCCAACGACCTGTTCCTGCCCGGCCAGTGAATCTGCGGCCGGCTGAATTGCGCCCGCCGGCCATCACTTCGGGCTTAACCTCGGACCAGGATCCGACATTTAAGGCTGCTTCATCTCGGCGTAATAATCCTGAATGGGTTTGACTGTCCAATCACCCTGTTTCAGGCTGACAATGGCATCGGCAGCCGCTTCCGCACCGGTTATCGTTGTGATAATGGGAATGCGGTGCAACACCCCGGCGGCCCGAATGCGGCCTTCATCCGTGGTCGGGCCTTTGTGCGTGGGGGTATTAATCAGCAACTGCACCTGATGGTTTTTGATCGCATCAATAATATTGGGCCGGCCTTCCTGAATTTTATTTATTTTCCGGCACGGAACACCCGCTTCATTCAACGCCGCACACGTGCCGCTGGTGGAAATCAGCTCAAAACCCGCCTGGGCGATTTTCCGGGCCGGTTCAATAATCGCTTTTTTATCCCCGTCGCGCACGGAAATATAAACCGTTCCGGTCGTCGGCAGGCTTCCGCCCGCGGCCATCTGCGATTTGGCATACGCCACAGGGAAACTGGAATCGATTCCCATTACTTCACCGGTGGATCGCATTTCCGGGCCTAAAATAACGTCCACACCGGGGAACTTGCCGAATGGAAATACGCTTTCCTTCACCGCAACATGTTTTTGCGGCACAATTTCGACTCCGACACCCAATTCCGCCAGGGTTTTCCCGCACATGACTTTCGCCGCGATTCTGGCCCACGCCACACCCGTAGCTTTGCTGACAAACGGCACCGTCCGGCTGGCCCGCGGATTGACCTCCAGCACATAAACTTCATCATCTTTAATGGCAAACTGCACATTCATTAACCCGCGCACGCTCAGCGCCCTGGCCAAGGCCAGGGTGTTTTCACGAATCCGGGCAACAATTTTCGGCGGCAGGCTGAATGGCGGCAGAGAACACGCGGAATCTCCGGAGTGAATGCCCGCTTCTTCAATGTGTTCCATCACGCCGATAACCAGATAATTCGCCCCGTCACCCAGTGCGTCAACATCCACTTCCGTGGCATCACCCAGGAAGCGGTCAATAAGCACCGGATGATCTTCCGCCACTTCCACCGCATGACGGATGTAATAATCCAACTGGGTTTCATTGGAAACAATTTCCATTGCCCGGCCGCCCAGCACAAACGATGGCCGCACCAGCACCGGATAACCGATTTCCGCAGCCACTTTGCGAGCCTGCTCGGCACTGCGGGCGATGCCGCCCTCGGGCTGCTTGAGGCCCAGAGATTTGATCAGGCGGTTAAATTTATCCCGATCTTCCGCGGCTTCAATGGACTCCACCGCGGTACCGATAATCGGCACGCCCGCATCTTTCAGGCCGCGGGCCAGATTCAGCGGCGTTTGCCCGCCGAACTGCACAATCACGCCCTGCACCAGCCCGCCGGGCTGACTCAGCGGCCGGCCATTGAGACGTTCAACAATATTCAAGACATCTTCATGGCTCAATGGCTCGAAAAACAGCAGATTCGACGTGTCGTAATCGGTACTGACCGTTTCCGGATTGGAATTGATCATGACGCTTTCAAGGTCCAGATCCCGACAGGCAAACGCCGCCTGCACGCAGCAGTAATCAAATTCAATGCCTTGTCCGATGCGGTTGGGACCGCCCCCCAGAATAATAATTTTTTTCCGGTCCGTTACGCGCACTTCATCATCCACCTGCTGCATGGACCGGCCATTTTCCAGCCGGGTAACGGGATTTTCATAGGTCGAGTAATAATACGGAGTGGCCGCCTCAAATTCTGCCGCGCAGGTATCCACGAGTTTATACACCGGTTCAATCAGCAGGCGCTTGCGGATGCCGCGCACTTCCGCGGGCTGCAGCGACCAGATCGTACCGAGTTGAACATCGGAATACCCCATTTCCTTGGCCCGGCGCAAAAGCCCGGCAAAACGGAGCCGGTCTTCCGCGGAAATTTTCCCGGCCATGAAGGCCGCGGCCTGGGGGCGAGCTTGAAACAAATTGTCTTCAAAATCCACGAGTTCCTTCATTTGCGAAAGAAACCACGGATCAATATGCGTTAATTCGTGCACGCGCTCAAGGCTATAACCCATTTTAAAGGCATACCGGATATAGTAGGGCCGCCCCTGCGACGGAATGGACAATTTACGGATCAGCCGGTCTTCCGGAATCGGCCAGACCTGCGCCGCCTGCTCCATGGCCGCGGTGCGGGTAACAAAGGCTCCCCGGTCGCCCAGGCTTGATGGCGCGGCTGCGGGCGGCGCATCAAGTTCCGCCATCTGCCGGCGCCACCATTTATCGATACGGTCCAGCCCCAGGCCAAAGCGTTTGACTTCCATCGAGCGAATGCCCTTCTGCAGCGCTTCTTTAAATGTCCGGCCGATGCTCATGGCTTCGCCCACGCTCTTCATCTGCGTGGTGAGCGTTTCATCCGCATCCGGGAATTTTTCAAATGTCCAGCGGGGAATTTTGACCACCACATAATCGATTGATGGCTCAAAGCAGGCCACGGTGCGGCGGGTAATGTCGTTGGGCAGTTCATCAAGCGTATAGCCCACCGCGAGCTTCGCGGCGATACGCGCAATTGGAAATCCTGTGGCTTTGCTTGCCAGGGCGCTGGATCGCGAGACCCGCGGATTCATTTCCACAACCACCATATCGCCGTTGGCGGGATTGATGGCAAATTGAATATTCGATCCGCCGGTTTCCACACCGATGGCCCGGATAATCGCGATGGAGGCATCGCGCATGCGCTGATATTCTTTGTCCGTAAGTGTCTGGGCCGGCGCTACGGTAATTGAATCCCCGGTGTGCACGCCCATGGGATCAAAATTTTCAATACTGCAGACAATCACAACATTGTCGGCTTTGTCGCGCATGACTTCCAGTTCATATTCCTTCCAGCCGATCAATGACTGGTCGATCTGAATTTCATTGATCATGGAGGCGTCGATTCCGCGCTGGGCGATATTTTCAAATTCTTCCATGTTCCAAGCCACGCCGGAACCCGTGCCGCCAAGCGTAAACGAGGCCCGGATAATGCACGGCAGGCCCACTTCATCCGCCACCTGCCGGGCCTGCTGCATGTTGTACGCCAGACCGCTGCGCGGGCACTTAAGCCCGATTGATTCCATAATGGCTTTGAATTTGCGGCGGTCTTCCCCGCGGTGAATGGCCTCGCGCGTGGCGCCGATCATCTGTACGCCGAATTTTTTCAGGATGCCCGCTTCTTCCAGGGCCACGGACAAATTCAACCCCGTCTGCCCGCCCAGCGTCGGCAGCAGCGCATCGGGCCGTTCTTTTTCAATTATCTTCGTCACCGATTCCACGGTCAGCGGTTCAATATAGGTGCGGTCGGCCATATCCGGATCGGTCATGATGGTGGCCGGATTGGAATTCACCAGTACCACGCGGTAGCCTTCTTCCTTCAGCGCTTTGCACGCCTGCGTACCGGAATAATCAAATTCGCAGCCCTGTCCGATGACAATCGGGCCCGAACCAATGATGAGAATACTTTTAATGTCCGTTCTTTTGGGCATGAGTCAACAACCTTTTACACCAGCGTCAAGGAAAAAACTTGTAAGTTTGTATCAGAAATCGCGCCATCGCGAAAGCGCGGGAATTTATTTTGCGCGAACCCGCCGTTCCATCATCGCGCGGAAATAATTCCGGAAGGTCGGAAGCCCCGCCTGCGTCCAGGCGGATTGTATCTTTTCCACCAGTTCCGCGTTGTTTTTCCGCAGTTCACTTAAGAATTTTGCATCCGGAGAGGTTTCGGGCGCCATCAAGTGATTGTCATGGGCATCGGCTAACAGCAGATACCCGCTGGCATCCGGCGATTCTTCCACGTTTAACTTCATGTGCGGATACGCCGCCTGCCCCAGCCGCAGACGGTACACCGCACGCCCATCTTTATCCGCGGGTTCAAACCATTCGGGTTTGATCACATCAGAATCGGCCGATGCTATCACCGGCGCAATTCGGGCCTGCACCACTTCGGGAATGTTGCCCGTCGGGTAAGCCAACGGCAGATAAATATCAATCGCTTTTTTAAGAATATGCACCTGCGGCAGCGGCGGATGTTGTAATTCAGTCATAACCAGCGCCAAGCCGGCTTTTTCTGCCGGCCGTCCTCGTTTCCCAATTCTCTCCCAATCAGTTTACACGATATTGCCAACCAATGCCCGTATATCAGTGCCGATGGCCATCGGCATTGTGGAAATGCGGAAATGCGGGGATAGGGAATCTCGGGATTGCAGAGACACCGCCATCCCGCTGCGATGCACAGCGCCCGCAGTTGCGGGGAAAACCCGCGGCCGTTTCCGCGAGCCAAGCCGTGAACAACATTCAAATCACATCCGCGAACAACGGCCATGGGATTCCTCCCATAGCTGCGAGAACTGCCGGACGACGGGGCCTCGCCACCCCCGCACGCAGCTGCGGGTGGCAACCCGCGGCCGTTTCCGCGAGCGGGGCCACAGATAACATTCACATCACGTCCGCGAACAACCGCCCCGGCACGGTAACCATACTTGCCTGCCGGGCGGGCAGAGGGTATGTTGCATGGTTGGAATTTATCTGTCGGCCGGTGCGGCGCAGCACAGCTCGATAGAGCAGGAGAATATCCCTTGAACGAATCGCAAACATCGGCCGCATTAAATGAATCACAAAAAACCCTGCTGTACAGCCCCGGCACGCGGGTTGAAGTCACCCAGCAGATCGCCCACCGCTCGCATGTTTACCCCATCAGCGTTGTCGGAACGGTGCTGCGGCAGGAGCGGCAGGAGAGCGGCAGTTGGTTTGCCCGCAATAAAGCCGACCGGCTGTGGCTGGATCGGCTGATTATCCAAAAAGATGATGGCGAAAAAG
>JAJZCT010000164.1 GCA_021828925.1 Planctomycetota bacterium | reverse complement strand
GTTTTTCCGATTTCTTTATCCGAAAAACCGCATAATCAGACATTTGTTCGCAGTAAAAGCCGCGATTTTGTCCGCTCCGGAGTTTATTCCGAGCTAAATTTTTCATGGCCTAAGCGTGAATGGCTGGTGCAAAATACGTCATTGCCGCTTACTTGAGGAGTCTATGCCTTTATGGCGAGTAAAGCATTGAAATTACGTGGAAAACGATATCGGCAGTCGGTGGAGCATGTTCCAACTGCTCCGGTTAACATCGAACAGGCGATCCCGGTTTTGAAGAAATTCAAGGCTGCCAAATTTGATGAAAGCGTAAATATTGTCATTCATTTGGGCATTGACGCCACTCAAGCCGATCAAAACGTTCGCGGTTCTGTAAGTTTGCCCAAAGGCATTGGCAAGACCCGTCGCGTTATTGCATTCGTTCAAGGTAACGATATTGAAAAAGCCAAGTCAGCCGGTGCCGTCGAAGCCGGTGCCGATGACCTGATCAAAAAGGTCAACGATGGCTGGATGGACTTTGATGTGGCCGTTGCCACTCCTGAAATGATGCCCAAGATCACCCGGTTGGGCAAGGTCCTTGGCCCGCAGGGAAAAATGCCCAGCCCAAAAGCAGGAACCGTCGCAACCGACGTGACCAGCGCCGTAAAGGAATATGCCGCCGGCAAGGTGGAATTCCGCAATGATAAGGGCGGCAATATTCATGCTGTGGTTGGCAAGCTGAGTTTTGCGGAAGCCGATCTGGCAGCCAATATACATGCATTTATCAATACCATCCGCCGGTTGAAGCCCGCGACATCCAAGGGCCAGTTTGTAAAAAAGGTAACCATTCACAGTTCGATGAGCCCTGGTGTTCAGATTGATACCAGCCATCTGGACGTTATTGAAGCAGCCTGAACTTTTCTGACCAAGAACTTGAGGTTTACATTATGAGTAAGCGTATTAAAAACTTGATTGCCACGGAACTTCAGAAACGCCTGACCGGGGCGGACAGCGTGGTAATCGTGGATTATTCGGGCATTAGCGCCAACGACACCAATAAACTCCGAAGCGGCCTGCGTAAAAAGAACGTGAAGATGACCGTCATTGCCAACGCTCAGGGGCGACGGGCCTTGGAAAAAGTCGGCCTCAAGGCCGGCGGCGATATTCTTCTGGGAACCAACGCCCTGGTTTACGGCGGCGATTCCGTTGTCGATGCCGTTAAAGAATTACTGGAGCAAACCAAGGAGATCGCCAAGCTCAAAATTAAAGGCTCAGTGGTAGAAGGTCAACTTCTGGATAAGCCGGCGACGGAGGCTCTGGCCAAACTGCCGGGACGCAGGGAATTGCATTCCGAGATTTCAACACTGGCAATTTCTCCCGGCCGAAAACTGGCCGGACAGATTCTTGGACCGGGCCGCACTGTGGCCGGTTTGGTTAAGGCCGTCATTGAGAAGAAGGAAAAGGAAGCCCCGGCCGCCGCTTAAGCGAGTTGGGCGGATTAAATCGATTAATTTTGTTTTTTATGTCTTTTGTCATTCATGCAGCCTGCCTGGAGCAGTTAAAACAGGGCGCGTCGCCCCGGCTGGTGAAGACAAGCGAACGTGTGGAGTTTTACTATGGCAGAATTCGCTGCTGAAATCATGGAACTGGGCGATAAAATTGTTGCCCTCTCGTTGCTGCAGGCTAAACAGCTCAGCGACTATCTGAAGGAAAAGCACGGCATTGAAGCCGCTGCTGGCGGTGGCGTGATGATGGCCGCCCCGGCTGGTGGCGCTGGTGCTGGTGCCGCGGCTCCCGCCGAAGAACAGAGCACTTTTGACGTTGTGCTCAAAGCCCCCGGCGAGAAAACCATTCAGATCATCAAAATTGTCCGCGCCGCCACCAATCTGGGCCTGAAGGAAGCCAAGGACCTGGTCACCGCCGCTCCCAAGGTGGTTAAGGCCGGTGTTGACAAGGCTGAAGCCGAGAAGCTCAAGAAAGAGCTGGAAGCTGAAGGCGCCACAGTCGAACTTAAATAAGTTCGATCGGCAAAGAAACTGGTTCCTTTTCATGAAGAAACCAGTGCCAAAAGATAAGAGGCTGGCGATCCGCAGGATCGCCAGCCTTTTTTTTAATCCGGACAAATATGCAGTTCGCCGCTGGTTTGCCCGCAGACAAATCGGCAAAAGGTGGGCGTTATGATTCCATCGGAATGACTATCCGCATCGTCTTGCAGGTTTACGCCAAATGATTCAATGTGAGCGTAGTGACCCTGCGTATCCAGAACCGCCAGGGGAGTTTGTTCATCTGCATCGCTGTAAATTGCCACGTCCCAGGCTGTAAATGTGTACCCCGCCAACAGCGGCATTGATGGCAGATCCGTGGCAACCAGCGTTCGAGCATCGGGCAATACCGCCACAAATGTCGCCCCATCAGGCAAATTCTCGCATACGCCCTGGCACTGCCAGATATAGCCTTCCACGATCCATTGTCGGGTCAACATGGGAACCGACGAAACATATTGACTTTTTCGCGTGGTCAAGTTTAGAGTTCCGGGGCAACTAAATCGGCGTATGTTTCGCGACGCCGGATAATTCGCCAAGTCTTACCGTCCACCAGTACCTCCGCGGCACGTGGGCGCGCATTGTATTGACTGCTCATGGTAAAGCCATACGCACCGGCTGAAAATACTGCCAGTAAATCACCTCGCTTGGCGGCCGGCAAATAGCGATCTTTGGCCAGATAATCTCCGCTTTCGCAAACCGGACCCACAACGTCCACTTTCTCATCGCCCGGCGTTCGTAGTGTGCTTTGACGATTTTCGGGCACGCAGGAACCGCTTACATCCACCGGCCAGATAAAATGATAGCTCTCATAAAGGGTCGGACGGATCAGATCATTCATTGCGGCATCGACAATGATAAACTTTCTGCTTCCCCCCTGCTTGTTGTATTGAACCCGCGTTACCAGAATACCCGCGTTGCAGGAGATCGACCGTCCCGGCTCCAGAATAATGCGAAGTTTGCGATCTTTAAGCAGTGGGATAATCGCGGCGGCATAATCCGCCGCCGATGGGGCCTCGTTGCCCTCATAAAACGCGGCAAATCCACCACCGATATCCAGTGTATCAATACGAATATTCTGCTTCGCCAAACGATCAATCAATGCCAGAGCCTTGGTGATTGCATCCACATACGGCTGGGTTGATTTAATGGGCGATCCAATATGCAGATGCAAAGCACTTAACCGGGCATTTTTTGCGGTTGCCGCCTGCATATAAAAGGCTTCGGCACGGTCGATATCCACACCAAACTTGGTTTCTTTCTTACCCGTGAGCGTCTTCTGGTGAGTACCGGCGCTGCTGACATCCGGATTGACCCGAAGGGCCCCATGCGCAGTAAGTTTCCTGGCTCCGGCCAGACGATCGAGATTCCAGAATTCCTCTTCACTTTCAATATTAAACCAGCCAATTTGCGCATCGAGGGCTTCATTGATCTCCTGATCGGTTTTGCCCACGCCGGCAAAAACAATCATCTTCCCATGAGCCCCGGCTTTCAGCGCGCGAAACAATTCACCGCCGGAGACCACATCAAATCCGCTTCCGCGCAACTGAAGCGCCCGGAGAATAGCCAGATTCCCGCAGGATTTGATGGAATAACAGATCAGCGGATTAAGCGGCGCAAAGGCCTCCGCGATGCGGTCAAAATGGCCCAGCAATGTGGCCTGGCTGTATATGTACGTTGGGGTCCCGGTTTTTTCCACAATATCACGAACCGGTACAAGCTCACAATGCAATTGGCCATCGATATATTGAAAATGATCCATCGTTTCTTCCGATTCTCAATGCCTGCATCGGCAGGTCGGCACGCCTAGATAAACTGCTGCAGAAATGCGAAGGCCTCGTCCGCCGCTTCGCGCGCTGTGGTTTCATACGGATACAATTCCACGGTAGCCCAGAGCTTATAATCCACCTGCTTGAAGGCCGCAAAAATAGAGGCCCAATCCATGGCACCACGACCGGGAATCAGGTGCTGATGCACGCGACTTGACGCAATGTCTTCCAGATGCACATGCGACACCCAGCGATGACATTTCAAAAAGGACTCGGCGGGATTTTCCCCCACGCAGAAAAGATGCCCAAGATCGCAATTCATCCGCAAATTGGGGTGGTTTACTCGTTGGAGAAATTCCACACATTGGTCGGTTGTTTCGATTAAAAGTTTTGGCTCCGGCTCCACCATCAACACCACATTGAATTGCTGCGCCGTCGGCAAAACCCGCATTAATCCATTATGATAAAGATTCAGGGCATCTTCCCGCGCCATTCCAGCAAGCGGACCGCCCGGTTCGAGCGAAATGGTTTTCGCCCCCAATGCCGCCGCCATGCGAATGCAATTTTCAGTATGACGAATTCGCTGCTCTCGTAAGGCGGGATCCATTTCAATCCAGGAGGGGTGCAGCGTATCGCCAATGGCGAAAAAGGTAAACGCATTAATATTGGATATACGAAGCTTCAACGAATCGAGTTGCCGACGCAACTCCGCAATGCGCGTATCCGGCATGTGGGGAGGATAGGCATGCGGAACGTCAGCCATGATTTCAACGCCGCCATAACCGGCGGCGGCAATTGAATTGACGGCTTCTTCCAGCGATGTTTTTTTGAAAGCGTTGGTGGAAAAGGCAAGCTTCATTTCAGTCCGCGATTTCAACACCCATCGAACGCGCGGAACCGGCGAGAACCTTCTCCGCGGATTCAACGCTTGAGGCGTTCAAGTCAGGTAATTTCTCCTGCGCGAGTTTTCGCAGTTGCGCTTTGGTGAGTTTGCCGATCTTGTTTTTATTCGGCTCACCACTGCCCTTTTCCAATCCCAGAATATCTTTGATCATCACGGATGCCGGCGGAGTCTTGATGACAAAATCAAATGAGCGGTCCGCATAAACGGTGACCTCTACGCCGACGACTTTACCCTTCAGTGTCGCGGTTGCCGCGTTGAAGCGTTGAATGAACTGGCCGGGGTTTACGCCATTGGCACCCAGTACCGGCCCAATTGGTGGCGCTGGTGTCGCGGTTCCACCGGGAGCCTGCATCTTAAATTTTTTGGCGATTTCCTTAACCTTAGCCATAGCTTAACCTCAATTATCCTGTATCTAGACCAAAATACGTCATTCGCTGAAAAGCCGCACCGGACACAACCGATGCACATTCAACTCTCAACATTCGTCCTTTGAACCACCCGTACATTTCTCCGGCCATCTGTACCCACCCAGCGCGGTGAAATCGATGGCCTCGTTGCATCCGCGCCGGATTTCCGTCCAAACCTTCGTACCGCAATGATCAGCAGTGACAGCAAGCCCAGGACCAGCACCGCCGCAATAGCCACCGCCGTAAGCAGCAATCCTACCATAACCAGCGGTATAAGCACCACAACGCAACCCGCAACCCACAGCCATTTGCCCAGTGTGGTTCCAGGCACCAGACGGCGCGGAGGCGATGCGGTAAATTCGGGATCAGTAAGTAAATTCATCGCGGCACGTATTATTTCTTTCTCCCGATGGGAAACACCAACAAAGCGTATTCCGTTCCGGGCAGGTCTTCACAATACCTATATTATAGCCCCGGAATGTTCCCAAACATTGCCGCGGAGGAACTCCCATTCTACCGAATTTATTGAACCTTTTCCAACTGCCAGTATTCCAGCTCCAGCGGCGTAGCGCGACCGAAGATTGTTACAATCACGCGAACCATACCCTTGTCCGGGAAAATTTCATCCACCACACCTTCGAAATTCTCAAACGGACCTTCCCGGACTTTGACCCCATCACCCTTGAGGAACTCGACTTTCACCGCTGGACCGGCTTCGGGTTTCTCGGCATCGGCGATGAGCTTTTCAACTTCCTTGGCGGCCATGCGATCCGGTTTGTTTTTATGCCCGATAAAATCGCCGGCACCGGCTGTTTCCTTGAACACGTACCAGGCTCTTTCAGGAATGGTACCGTCGGAATTCAACTCCATTTCCACAAATACATAACCGGGATAGGTCTTATTCTCCGCAACTTTCTGCTGCCCGGCTTTAACCTTTTTGACACGCTCACGGGGTACCAGCAGTCGGCCGATAATGTCTGTAAGATTTTCGGCCTTTACTTTGCGCTCCAGCGTGTCACGAACCTGGTCTTCCTTATTGGAAGCGACCTTCAGCACACACCAGTGTTTTGTAGAAGTTTCGGTCACTTGACGCTCCGTAATTTGTTGAGTGCTCATTTCGCCAAAATCTGTCTGCGGAATTCAACCACCGACACTTCAAATCCGATGCGGTCCATTCCGCATCATCTGATCACATGAATCGCGCGGAACAACCACACGAAAAAAGTATCCACCAGCCACAACATAAGGGCCATTCCCAGCGTGGATAGCACCACCAGCCGCGTGGCTCGAATAACAGCCTGGCGGGTTGGCCAGACCACCTTGCGCATCTCACTTTCCGTCAGGATCATAAAATCCGCGAGATTGGGACGGTTTACCACATAAAAGCAAAACAACGCCCCGAGAGAACCGACAATCACCACCATGATCATCTTGGAATAGGCGGGGGCCAGGGGCATAAACGTATTTTTAATCCACAGAATGCCCAAAGCAATCAGCAACCCCAGGCCAATAGCCGTTCCGAGCCGAACCCACTTGCCCTGCCCTTTTTTATATATATTGAAGAAAGACAAAACCAACTCCAAAATTCATTGCAACCGCAGGGATATAAACCCGCCTATTGTGCAATCATTTCACCAGTTCCGGCAAGCTGAACGTCAAATCTTCCGCACCGCCGTCAAGGCATTTTCTCGTTGGAAGATTCGCGCACCTCGCGAACAACACGGCAGGCAGGAGTTGAACCTGCAACCCCCGGTTTTGGAGACCGGTGCTCTGCCAATTGAGCTACTGCCGTAAGTGTCTTCATAAGGGTTCGGACGAATTCCGAACCATTACTTACCCTTCTTGATCTTATGATCCGTATGTTTACGCAACCGCGGAGAAAATTTAAAGAACGTTTTCTTTACGTCCATCTCCTTCGGGTTGATGCTGATACGGTAGTTGAGGTCTTTGGTCTCACTACACTGTAACCATGCCCATTCACGCGCCATTTCCGCGACTCCAATTCAAGCGAAACTTCTAAACTTCGGGATTCAACCACGCGGCCACCCCAAAGCTTTGGATTGGTGCTTTCATGCCAACCCAATCAGCACCTGTATTATAGAAACTTTCTACAGGCCGTGTGGAACGCGGAACGAT
>JAJZCT010000163.1 GCA_021828925.1 Planctomycetota bacterium | reverse complement strand
TTCAGCGCCGCATGATTCCCGCCGGGGCACCGGTCGTACCGGGTTTTGATATTGCCGCGCTCTACGCTCCGTGCTTTGAACTCGGCGGAGATTTTTACGACTTCATCGAATTTGGAACCTCCACGCTGGGTATTGCGGTTGCGGATGTGGTGGGCAAGGGCCTGCCCGCGTCGCTGTTAATGGCCTCCGTTCGGGCCGCCATCCGGGCTTATGCCAACGATATCTATGACCTTGACGAAATTATCGCCCGTGTGAACCGCGCCATGGTAGCCGACACGCGTAGCAACGAATTTATTACCCTCTGGTACGGCACATTAAACTATGCCCGGCGGCAACTGACGTATTGCGCCGCAGGGCATGATCCCGCCCTGTTGGTCCGCGATGGGAAAATCCAGGAACTCTCCGCGGGCGGAATGGTACTGGGCGTGGACCCGTCCGAACGCTACGTCAAAGAAGTTATGCAGTTACAACCCGGCGATCTGATTTTTATTTACACGGATGGTTTAAGCGACGCAGTGAGTTTCAGCGGAGAAAAATTCGGCAAAGCGCGCGTACGTGAAACGCTGCTACGCCACAAAGACTGTACCGCCGAGCAGATTTGCCAGAACATGATCTGGGAAACGCGCCGCTTCGTAGGCCTGAACCGCCGCACCGACGACACCACCATGGTAGCCCTTCGCGTCACCCTGTGACCGCCTGGGAGTTCGGAACCAGACACATCACGTTAGCATGGAGCGCGTCAGGAGATGGTAATAACAGCCTTCACAGGGGTCGCCGCGGCGTATGGGGCATTGCGCGGCATAGCGTTACAGCTCTTTGCATTGCACATGACGCGCGTCACCTTTTGTTGTGTTCCCGTGCCTTCGCCAGAAGCATAAACGCGTAGGGGTCAACAATTTCCAGGCGGGGTCCGAGGGGGGAATTTTTCAATAAAGTAAAGAGTCGCTTATGCCAGGAGGGGGTGCGCAAAATCGTACGATAGATTCTGAACTGGGGCGATTTCTCCGTCGTCTGCTGCAGGATCATACGCGCCGCCGCTTGAGCTGAATTGGGAAGATCGGCGTACATGCGGACAAAGGGAGCCTGGTCAAAGACCGACAATGCCGGAACCTTTTGCGCTACCACGCCATCGGGCGAGAACCGCGCGTAGGCCGCTTTGACCTGATTATTCATCGCCGGCGCATCGCCATCAATAACAAATCCGGTTAATTTAATATCCCACAGGCGGTAATATCTTTCACAATGTATACGCCAAGCCTCAATTCCGGCGGGCAAATCTGAAAACTTGCGCGGGGTTTGCAGGGCACCGGGATTTAAATACCCGGCCCCCGAATCACCGGTGATGAAGTGATCGTTGGGGGTTTTTGTGGCCCGCGCGTAGACCATGCCTGGCGCGAACCGATCGGAAAGATTCGGATCAAAGGCCCAGCCCAGCGGTATGGTGCCGCGCGCCGGATCGGTCCACATGGTGGGAAGCATCTGATAAAGCCAGGCGGCGGAGTCGTAATCTCCCACATAAATGGTGACAAAGGATTTGTCAGCCACACTCCCCTGCGGATTCATCAGTTTCCGGCGCTGCATATCCCGTGCCGTGGGAAAATGTTGCCGATAACGCTTTCGCAGAGGGTAATGCTGATATAGCGAGGCGTTGGCCATGGCGGAACACCCCAGGGCATCGGCATCCATATACCCGTTGAAACAGGATACGATATACGCATATTCCCATTCCGATGCCACGCCCCCGTGTTTTCCGCCGGCACCATTGCGATTCGTATACTTTTTGTTCCACGGGATAAATCCGCCGACGTGGATCATCTTTCGCCCGTTTAACTGCGTCCAGGCGGATCGTAAGATTGATCGCAGCGTGCGCTGGTCCGTCCCTAACGGCTGGTGCGGATCATCAATGGGGGTTTCATCCGCCCAGGGTGAAAGATCAAAGAAAAAGCCACGCTGCGCAATAAAATAATCGTGGTTGCACAAGGTATTATTGGGAATGTAACCGGAAGGCTTTTGCAGCCAATATGCGTCGATGTAGTAGCCCATTTTTGCGGCGTTACAGCGGCCCGAATCGAGAAAAAGCTCCTTAGCCCAGATGTAGGCATCGCATTTTGCGCTGCGCGTGGAAGCCGTGCCGGTGCCGGGAATAATTCCGCGGCCGGTGAACAGCGGTGCACCATCCGGATGAATCAGCCAGCGGCGTACCGGAAATCGCGGTCCATGAATATCCCACGCCAGAAAGTGAAACAGCGATTCCGGTGATGGATCAAATCGAATGGGCAGCAAGTCTTCAACACCCGCCACCGTTGATGCGACATTGGAAGTGGCCGGAACATGTTGATCATATACCACCAGCCCCCGCACGAGATGGCGATAATCCATGATCAACTCACGCACATTTCGGACCACGCGGGTCGGGGCGAGGCCCAGCCAATTGTCATGACGCTGCATCCAACGAAGCCAGAAGCGATCAATAGTTGCGGTTTTCCCGCCAACAAAAAACTGGTAAATATTCGCGGAATGCCGATTGGCCAGTCCCTGAAGGCCCGCCAAGACGTGGGATTGATCCCACATTTCATGTAATTGCCGCGGATTAGACCGATTCAACTTCAAGGTGGAAGTCATGTTGATAATGGATAGGCCGGTGGCGGATAATCTGCGCGACTTCGAATCGTCAATACCCGCCACGAAACCGCCGAGCAGGCCTGCGCTTTGCATGAAGTTACGACGGTTGATGGCTGGATGATCCGACATTTTATCCCGCTTCGCCACCAGCCCCGGCGCGCCGTGACGGTGGTACACATTGTTACGTAAAGTAAGAGTGCGGCCACATGAACACGCCCCTAATTTTCGGAGCCGTCGGACTTATCTTCCGCATGGGATGGAGTTAACAGTGCCACATGCAGCGGCTCATAATAATAATGGAAACCACTGTAAAGGGGTCGCTTATAGGCACCATTAAGCCCATTGAGATGCGATGAATCCCAGTTATGATCATGGCCCGCGTAAATACCGCCATGCCAGTTGGCACCCCAGAAATGCCCCTGCGCCGTGGCCAACAAATCACCTTTCACCAGAACGCGGGGATTGGTAAAGCGAATCCAATTGGGATCGGGCGCATCGTCCACGGGAAGACCGCCGGGCAGATTCAGCCACCGCTTTTGGTTATACGGATGCGGATAAAAGTCTTCGCGATGCGGTAATCCATCGGCGAGGACAGCATTCCACACTTGTCGACAATAGCCGTAACAGTCACCAATTCCGTTAAAACGGTAAGGCCGATTCCATGGAGCAATTCCGGCACATCGAAGCATGACCATCTTTTGCAGTACCACCCCACTGATACCGGATTTGATCAGCCGATGGATCCGTTGCTGAATGGTAATTGCGGATAGCGTCCGCACCGGCGGTGTGGCCGCGCAGCCGGTGAACAGGATCAGCGCGGCCACGGCAACGCATACGGCCGCCGTGGGAAATAACCCCAACCCAGAACAGGGCACCATTGATTTTTTCATATAACTATTTTTCCTTGATCCCACGCTGCAATGTCTGTCCTGCTGTTTATCCCACACCGGACCGTCCGGCGGGTCACGCCCTATTGTGCCTCCACGTCAGGCCTTCCGCCGGCGAACTAAAATCAGTGCGGTCATACCCACGGCCAATAGCCCCAGTGCTGCCGGCTCCGGTACCGCTGTGACAGTTAAATCCAACGATTTATTGGCGCTGTTGTCACCTAGCAGATAATTAAATCCGGTGGGTCCGCTGATCGTCCATGATGCTAAATCAACGGCATTGGCCAGCGTGGTATAGTCAAACAGATGGTATGTTCCGCCTGTGGGTGTGCCGCTAAGTGCCACGCTGTCACCGCCGCTCAAGGTGAACGTGTCACCGATGGATATCAAACTGCTGGATGTGCCGGAAAGATAAAAGTTAAATGTTGCGGTCTGGCCGTCCATATTCAGCCCCGCCGCCAGCGTCAGTTTTCCGGTCGTGGGGGAGAACGTGCTGAAGTTGTTGATCAGTTTACCACCGCCGGTGAAAAATCCCCCGCTTCCGGTAACCGTTACCGGCCCGCTGACCGTTCCCTCCCCGGCAATGCCGCCATGGATGCCCGCAGGTTGCAACCCATTGTTACCGCTGCCCGCGCCGTATAGTGTTACGGCACCGGTGCCCGTGCTGCCTCCGTCCGCGACCATCAGCGTGGCCCCACCGGTTACGTACATGCCCCCCCCGCCAGTTGGCGTTATTGCTGGTGACATCATCGTAACCCCCGGCGTTGCTGAAAACCATGCCGTTGGTATAGCTCGTCGGGGTGCCTGCAGCGTCCGAGATTGTTCCACTGATAATCACATTGCCCGGTACTTTATTGACATGACTGTCCCACACGGCAATAAGATCATTAAAACCGAAACGCGTCACCTGCGTTTGACTGTCATTAAACGTAATGTTGCCGCCTAAAACTATGTTACCCGGACCGGCATAAATGCTGTTGGTGCCGGCATTGGCGGCCGTGCCCATAGTCCCGAAGAACTCCATCGGTGCGTTAATGGTCAACGTACTGCTGCTGTTGTTGTAAATGGGGTCCACATACGTCTGGAACTGCAGGGTATCAGTGCCATTGATCGTCACGGCCGGAACATTGGTATCCGCGACATTAATCTGCGCCACGTTCACGACCTTATTCCCACTGCCCGCCTGATCGAACGTTATATTGCCCGTGCCCAGTGACGAATCGGAAAAATTTGCGACATCCCCGGCGGCCCAGGCGCTGCTCCAGTTGGCGGCGTTGCTCCAACTTCCATTGGTACCCCCACCGGTCCAAGTCACTGCGGTGGCATTTTCCACAGCGCCGGAAATTTGTGCCTGCGCGGGAATTAGAAAGCTTTGTACATACGCCAAGCTGCCATTGGCCACATCCTGATCGACGGCACCACTGATTCCATTGATCGTATTCTGCCCGTATTGCCAGAAATTCCAATTTTTAAAAGGCGAGGGAACCACTGGTTCCCCCGCCTGGGGACTGGCACTACTGGGATTGGCAATCCATAAATCGCGGTTAGCCACGGTGGAGTTGAGATATGTAATAGAGTAATCGATGCCGGTGTAGATGATAGGGGTGACGCCGGTGGCTTTATCCACATCGTTTAGAAAATCATTGACCCACGCGGACGTTGCGCTGCTGCCCTCGGTCTCCAGGTCCAGCACGGGCCGCAGGTAGCCGGCGGTCATATATTGCCCGGCTTTCGCCACAAATAAATTGGCCTCCGCCTGCGCGCCGGCGGCACCGCCGTCATTGATCGGGTGGGCAAAATGGTAGGCCCCAATCAGGACCCCCGCGCTGCTAGCGCCGGCCATATTGGCATTCAGGTACGCATCCGTATAGTCGATATAGCTGACACTGCCCTCGGTGGCTTTGGCCCAGGCGAAGTCGATGCCGTCACTTTTGACAGCCGTCCAGTTGACCGTTCGTTGAAAGCTTGACACATCGATGCCCAGGGACCGCGTTGCGGCATATATGGATCCAGAAGTCCATGCACAGATCACGGCCGCACAAGCTGACGCCACCATCGTGCTGCGTACGTTGGCGCGCACGAACTCTGTTTTACTTGCTCGTGCTACGGATGCATCAATCGACATGATTCTATTTACTCTTCGTACCTTTAAATATGTGCGATCGCATTTCATAACTTTAGCCCCTCATGATGATTGCCTGAATCCCAGGCGTGATAAACATATAACATTGCTCAGATTACGCCATACGTTACTTACCATCCAAAATAGTGGCCCAAGGTGAAAATGCGGTCTTTAATCTGAGACATCGGCTGCCAGATTACCGATCCGTCATTAAACATTTCGTGCTCACCGGACGGCAGGTAATTATTTTCGCTATCCACATTATCTGACGATGGATTGGTTGGCGAGAGTCCCGATCCAGCTCCCCATCCGGTCTCGCCCATTAAACCGGAAGCATCGGCGAATACGGCATGCTCCGAAACCAGGAGCGTGTTGGAATTAGACTGCGGACTTTCCGCAGGATAAACCGGACTGCTGTTATAAATAGGAAGATAATTCGTGGTCGGCCGACCCACGCCGCTTAAAGATGCAATATCGCCCGCAGGAGAATAATTATACTCATCACGGTCGACCCAATATTCAAAATCTGAATAAACGCCACCCCAGTTGGTCAATAGACCGTTGCTATCGTAGTCACTGGCGGATATTACATCGCTTTGCCTGAAGCCACCCGGCTCCGGCGAATATAACAAAGAAAGCCCCTGTGCGTTGGGAGTTAAAAGTCCGGCACGGGGATTGACCATCGTGGTTCCTTGCAGGCCATAAGATGCGTAATAAAGCAGTCCAAAGCCCCAAGTCGGGAATGTTCCGGTCGTGCTTCCACCGACCACCGGCAAAGTGGTAAAGACGCCCAATGGCCAGTGCTGGGTGTGCGCCAGCGGATATTGCCCGCGGAATTCATTGGCGTATTCATGCATCGCCATCCCAATTTGTCGCATATTTGAGGCGCACACAGCCCGAGTGGCCAAAGTTTTCGCCCGGCTTAACGCCGGGAGAAGTAACGAAATCAATAGCGCTATAATGGAAATAACCACCAGCAATTCAATGAGCGTAAAGCCCGATCGACGGGAAAGATAATTTTGCGGATAGGGTAAATGCCGTTTCAGCATGAAGCAACCTCAAAAAGCCCAATTCATAACTTCGCTGAAACGCCGCCACACTCGGACAGATTCATGGCATCCGCTTCAACTGCAATTATAACGCTGCGGCAGGGGCTGTGTTGCCGCGAAACTGTTCCACATTTCATCATTTTTAGTGTCACTTTTCATCATTCGGACGCCGATTGAGTTCCTATTTCCGGCACTATTTTGCGGGATGGATACGCGTCATCGTGCGCATCAGCTTTAATTAAGAGACTCTCCGAGTGAAAAAAAAGGGCGCGTCGTTAAGCTCGCCCTTTTAGTGCCCATTAATTCATACCGCCGCATCAGGCCGCAGGCTTGCGCCGTCGAATCAGCAAGGCCAAGCCGCCCAGCGCCAGTAGCGCCACAGCGGTCGGTTCAGGTACCGCGCTTACGGTCACCGTTTCGACGGTGGCCGTATTATTCAAAGTACCCGTGTAGGTATTGCTGCCAACCGTCAGAGTGCCGGTGTCAGTACCGTTGCTAAATTCGAAGGTTCCGGTCAAACCGCCGGCGGCATCCGCAATCAGCGTATAGGTACCCGTTGGGACGGCCGTCTT
>JAJZCT010000162.1 GCA_021828925.1 Planctomycetota bacterium | reverse complement strand
ACTCTCGACCATACGCGCACCGCGGTCCAACTGCTTCTGCGTTGCGGCGTCAAGGTCTGTACCAATCTGGGTAAAGGCTTCCAGTGCGCGATAGGCCGCCAAATCCAACCGCAGCGAAGCCGCAACCTTTTTGTGCTTCATCGCCTTGATCTGAGCCGCTCCGCCCACCCGGCTTACGGAAATACCCACGTTAATGGCCGGCCGGACACCGGCGAAAAACAGATCCGGTTCCAGGTAAATCTGACCGTCGGTAATACTGATTACATTGGTGGGAATATAGGCTGAAACTTCCCCTTCCTGAGTTTCAATCACCGGAAGAGCCGTTAAAGATCCGCCGCCATTTTCCTTGGAAAGTTTGCAGGCCCGTTCCAGCAACCGGCTGTGCAGATAAAACACGTCACCCGGATACGCTTCGCGTCCGGGCGGCCGCCGCAGCAGCAGGGACAGTTGCCGATAGGCCTGCGCCTGTTTGGAAAGATCATCGTAAACGCACAGTGTCGCCTTGCCCTGCCACATGAAGTGCTCGGCCATCGCGCATCCGGCATAGGGCGCGATATATTGCAGCGGGGCGGAATCAGAGGAACCCGCAACAACGACGATGGTGTAGTCCATGGCACCGTACCGCTTCAGCACGTCGACCACACCGGCCACGGTGGATTCCTTCCCGCCGATGGCCACATACACGCAAATTACTTCATCCGGCGTGCCGGCGAATTTCTTCTGGTTGATAATCGTGTCAATGGCAATCGCGGTTTTTCCGGTTTTACGGTCGCCGATAATCAATTCACGCTGGCCGCGGCCGATGGGAATCATCGAGTCAATGGCCTTGACACCGGTTTGCAGCGGTTCTTTTACCGGCTGCCGATCGGCAATACCGGGGGCAATCACATCGACCTTCCGGCGTTCCGACGTTTGAATGGGTGATCCGCCATCGATCGGCTGTCCCAGCGCGTTTACCACGCGCCCCAGCAGTTCCCGTCCAACCGGAACGGAAAGCAGTTCGCCGGTGGATTTAACCACGTCGCCTTCCTTAACGCGTGAGCAGTCACCGAAAATAACCGCACCGACAGTCTCTTCCTCAAGGTTAAATACCTGCCCGTATATGTCATTGCCGAAATCAAGCATTTCTCCAGCCATGGCATTGGACAAGCCATAGATACGGGCGATACCATCGCCGACTTCAATGACCTTACCAACCTGACTGACGTCAAGCCGATCTTCAAAACTGGCAATTTCTCTTTCCAGTACCGACGCTATTTCATCAACTTTAAATTTCATCTTATCACCTTGACGTTATTTCGCCTTAACATTGAATTCTTTGCCAAACGTTTGGATACCGCCCGTTTTTCCGCCTTATTCATCTCTTCAGGCCTGCAAGGTTCCGCCTTGTTTAACCCCGGTCAACAAACCGCGGTGCAACTGGGACTTCATGGCCTGCAAACGGCGCTTCACGGAACCATCAATAAACATATCTCCAATTTTCAACTGCACGCCTCCCAGCAGTGACGCATCCACGCTGGCGGTCAGATCAATCTGCCGCCCGAGGCTGCGGCCCGCCACCTCCGCAATACGCTGACGTTCATCGGCGGGCAAGGGATGAGCGGAAATAATGTCAATGCTCAGGCGGTTTGCGCGGTCGCGCTGCACGGAACCAAAAGCCACGGTAAATTCCTTCAGGATATCCAGCCGATCCCGCCGCGCCATGGCTTGCAGTACCGCAAGCGTCAACGCATTAACCGATCCGCCCACCGCCGATTCAAGGACTTTTAATTTTTCCGTGGTATTAATGGTGGCTGCCTTCAGGAACACTTCCAGCCGCGGAACGGCGGTCAGCAACGCGCCGATTGATTCAACATCGGCCAGCACGTCCGCCATTTGACCGGATCGCTGCGCCGAGTCATAAAGCGCCGTCGCGTATACCCGCCCAATGGCCATGTATTGCGATTCTTTTTGTTCCATACCAGTCTACCCAATCAATCCATGCGGTCATGCCGCCGGATTGTTAATTCATGGTGCCGGACAACTGAGCCAGCGATTCGTCCAGAAGTTTCCGCTGATCATTCGCATTGATCTCGCGCCCGATGATCCGGGAGGCGATTTCCACACTGAACTCCGCCGCCCGATTGGCAATGTCCGTCAAAGCCTGCTGTTTTGCCACATCAATATCCCGCAGAGCCTGATCTTTCAATGCCCGCGATTCCGCTTCCGCGCGCTGCCGGATTAAATCGGCCGCTTTCGCGGCATCCGCCTTCGCCTGCTGCAGTTGCTGCGCCGCCTGGCGTTGCACTTCAGCGATTTTTTCTTCCAACTGTTTGCGGGTCTGTTCCACTTGCGCCTGAGCATCGGCGGCGGCTTGAATGCTGTCACGAATGGCGTTTTCCCGGCTCTTTAAGCCCTCGATCAGCGGACGCCAGGCATATTTGCTTAACACTGCCAGCAGGGCTACAAAAATCAGCAGCGTAATCAGCGCCATTCCGGCATTAATGGACATCAGAGTTGCCCCGGCATTGCCGCCACCGCCACCACCGGAGGTAGCCGCATGTGCCATACCGCAGGAGCCGCTGATGGCCAAAGCCGCAACAACCGTCAACCACCGAAACGGGGCACGCCTGTGCCGCTTCGCGCTAGCCGATTTTTCTGAAATACATTTCATAAGCATACATACCTCTATGCCTCAAAGCCGATTGACATATCGCCCACCAGCGTTTTTGGCTGATCGCTGCCGGAACGGCCAGGTCGGCCCGCCGCAACGGGAACCCTATAGCCGAACAGGACAGAGCACCGGATTACAGACCGCCGTTGCGAATCAGAACGATCATTACCAGCACCAGCAGAAGGAAGGTAAAACCTTCGATAATGGCCGCCGCCAGAAAGAATTGCGTCCGAATGGTATTGATCAGTTCCGGTTGCCGGGCTGTGGCTTCGCACATGCTTCCGCCGATGGCACCTACGCCCGCACCCGCTCCACCGACACCGGCTCCACCGCCGATAAGCGCGCCGGCAATTTCAACGGCCTGGGTCAATTCGTGCATGGAGTGAACACTGTGCATGACCACCACATGGCCGGTTTGTACTGTTGTTGGATCCATTTGATAAAACTCCTGTTGCCTTAAACCTTCTATAGTCCATAATCACGCCGCCACACTGCGGCGCATAACAATCAATGTTCAGCCGACATCGCTTCAGCAATATACGCGGCACTTAACAGCGTGAAGATATACGCCTGGAGAAACGCCTCCAGCAGGTGCAGAGCCTCAAAGGCCGTACCGAATAAAATTACCGGCACGCCTGTAACGGTCCGGATAAAGTAGCCGCCGAACGAAAATATAATGCTCACCAGAACCGCCACCACCAGCGGTCCGGACATCATTACCGCGAACAACCGCATGCACAAAGCCAGCGGCTTTACAAATGTTCCCAGCAATTCCAGCACAAACATCAGCGGCCAGATCACCCACGGTACGCCAGGCGGAACAATGTGCTTCAAATATTTCGCCACACCCACCACCGCCGCCACCGGCCACGCTCTGGCGGGGCCGCCGTGCGCTGCCGCCGCCATATCGGTGCCATGCGAGGCCCCGTGATCTTCATGGCCATGCGCAGGGTGCGGCCGCCGCGCCGTACGGATAAATTCTGAAATTCCCGATACATGTACGATTACAAACGTACAAACCGCCAATGTTGCGGTCACCGTTAAATCACCCGTTGCCCCACCCCAGAATTCCGCAATGTGCGTTCCAAAAGCGGCATTAAAAAGCTCAATACATTCATCAACCGGCAACATTCCCAGCAAATCAGCGAACAAAATGAAGAAAAACGCCGTCCATAGATATGGCGTAAAGGTTGCGGCCCACTTGCCGAGCATGGGTTCAAAGGTATCGCGTTGCAGGAACAGCAGCAGTGCTTCAAAGAAATTTCGAAATCCCGTGGGCACCGGCTTGGTTTTCAGCCGCCGTGCCATGGTCGGAAAAATCGTCAGCATCAGGCCGGCCGAAAGCAGGAGCATCAACACGTGATTGTTGAAATAAAAGCTTTGACCAAACAGATGAAACAACGGCTTGGGATATAAGTTATGCGCAACGGTCCCATTCAGGACATCAATCTTGGCCAGACCACTGGGTCTGATGGCATTGGGCAGCATAAAGACCATACGTTTTTCAATCCGACTGCGGTTCTCGTCCCGATACCAGCCCGCCAGAGCTGATTCGGGCCAAAACTTTTACCCTAAAACACGTCCGGCGTCAATGCCGGAGGCTATAAAATCGTCCCGCGCGTCACACAACGCACAGATATCAAAGCATCACACTTTCGAGTGTTTAATCACCCACGAAGACACTACACTTTCAGCAATCAGCAGCACAAAATAAAACGCCGCCAGCCAAAGCAATACCACCGTTTTATGCAATTGCACCGGGGCCATCGCAATAACGATAATCGCCCCCAGCGCCACGCCCACCAACCGCGTCATATTCGCCAAAACGGCACAGCGCAACAGCAAAATCGCGCCCTGCCCGATCAGCACCACCATCGGCAGCACCGCCAGAAGTCCCACCACCACGCTTACCAGACCCGCCGCAAGCATTTCACGCATATACAACGGGCGATGCAACAAGGGCAGAATCAGCATCGCCAGAACCATCGCCGCGCCGGTTGCCACCAGCGGCGTGATAGCCAAACCCAGCCGGAGCCAGGAATTGCGAATCGCAGGTATTTCCGCCTGATCAGTCATCCGAATCAGTGCCCTTATGAGAAACTTCTTTGGAGTCGGTCTTGCCGGCTTTGTTCGCATTACCGTCCAGGTGCAGCAACATTTTGATCTGGAGATACAAATCTCCGATCACCGCTATGCAGATCATCACGACCGTTGCCACGCCGTGCCAGTGGAACTTGCCGTCCAGCCATTGGCCGACGAGGCCGAAAATCAATACCACCGCAAGAAATTCAATTCCCATGGAGGTAAAACGGCGCAACCCCGAAGCCCGCGATGCGGGACTTTCCTGCCCGGTTGGCTTTTCCGATGACGCGCCGGTTAATTTATTGGTCGCATGAAGTTCCAGACGATCCAACGCCGATTTAGCGCCGCCTGATTTCGTTTCCTTCATCGGCTCATTTTGTACCATGGCCGCTACCGTCCACCAACCGCATCCTTTGTACTATTTTTCACAAAGTCTGTCAAGCCCGCGCGAAGGTCCGCGCGGCCAAGGGGCGGGGGCAGGAGTTAGCATTTAGCATTTAGCATTTAGCATTTAGCATTTAGCATTTGGCATTGGGCATTGGGCATTGGGCACTGGGGATTGGGGAGCTAGCATTTAGCACATAGCATTTGGCATTGGGCATTTCGGTTGGTCGCACCGGGCAACGCAGGCGTTCCGCGCGATTCCCGGAAGGCCGGGATGGAATCTGGAATGCAAAACCTGGAGCCTGGAATGCAGAACCTGGAGGCCTGTCCTGGCGCAGGGATGGAATATAGAGCGCTACGGCCGGAGCCCGCGTAAGTTACCACATGCTAAATGCTAAATACTAAATACTAAATGCTCAATATACTAAATGCTCAATGCTAAATGCTCAGCGCGCCATACAACACACCGGTGCGGCGGCTTTCGCATCGATTGCCGGGAGGCAAGCAGTCCGACCGCCGGCCCATTTCATCGCACGTTCCACCTTGTCCCGTTCGCAAGTGCGATTACGGATCGGTACGGTCGATACTGACGATATTTTCCATACGGAAAGCCCTGATACCCCTGTTTTCAGCTAGGCAAAATGGGCCAGCCACCGCCGCACAGGGCGTGGGGAATGGCGATAAATAATGCGAGCAAAGTAACGCGACCGCGTCAGACGATTGTCCATTTGATCAATAAGCCGAAATGTTGAATTCAGTTCCATTGCCTCCGCGGCAATTGCGCCCCAACGTTTACGAAATTCTTCGCCGTGCAATTCCTGCCGGTCATGGGCTGCATCCAGCAAAGCTTCGTAGGCACGGCAAACCAGCCCGGGCACGCGCGGATCGGCTGCAAGATCAGACACGGTGAATTCCGTATGTCGCAATTTCTTATCGAGAAATTGTTCACCGTACGAATCGATGGCATGCTGATTTCCCGGCGGAATCGGCAATCCCAGCCCGGCGGCGATGCGCTCCAATCCGGCTCCCGGATTGGCCATCACACGGTCGAAATCCACCACTACTGCCGGTTTTCCCGCCAGCACCGTCTCCATTGCCCCAATGTGGTACACCAGCCACATCAGATGCAAATGCGTCGGGCTGTACCCCACGCCAAAATGCGGGCTGCCGCGGATCACTGAGGCCACCACACTTAACGGGTTTCGCAACGCAATTACATAATAATCCCGGCAGTTCGCCTGTTTGAACGCTTCCATCCACAGCCAACTCATCCGGCCCATCTGCGGATTTTTACACCCCCATATCCCCCTTGCGGTGTTGCTGACTCGGCGGTTTACCAGGTCCGTGGCTTCGGCCAGAAGTTCTTGATATTGCTGGCCCCGCCAGTCCTCCCGGGGCAGCAGTTGCAGGCCGTACCAGGAAAGGTTATGAGCCGCCAGACCGCGGGCACATAAATCAATGATCCGCAGGTCTTCCCAAAACCCCTTGGGATTGGCTGGATCGGCGGCGCGATGGTCCTCGGGCGTCCCTAAGTCCACATTCAAGCATTCCAAAGCCCGAGTAATGGCGCTGGTTCCGCTGCGCGGCGGACCTAGAACCGCTACCACTGCGGGTCGGCGCGCTTCAACTGCGCTGGTTGCTTTCAAGTTTTTCATTCAATCCTTCCCCGTTGCTGAGCCCTTATTGGGCCCGGTCGATGCAGTTATCGGCCTTCCACCGCGGCAAGCAGCGAGCCATTTAATCCAGTCATCCGTATGCCGCCTGCAACTAAACGCAGCAATTGCCGCAAAGTTACACTGTTTCAGTATTGGCAGCAGGGATCAGTAGATTCAGTATTGGTCGGTGGAGACAGGAGTCAGGAGTTAGCATTTAGCATTTGGACTGGACGCACCGGGATGGAATATGGAATGCAGAACCTGGAACCCGGAATCTGGAATACAGAGCCTGGAGGCCTGTCCTGGCGCAGGGATGGAATATAGAGCGATACGGCTGGAGCCCGCGTAAATTGCCCCATGCTAAATGCCAAATGCTAAATACTCAGTGCCCCATGCCAAATGCTAAATGCTAAATACTCAGTGCCCCACGCCAAATGCTCAATGCTAAATGCTCAATGCCCAATACTGATTAATACTGAACCCCCCGCCCCCCAGTGTCGCG
>JAJZCT010000161.1 GCA_021828925.1 Planctomycetota bacterium | reverse complement strand
GGTATTCTGATGGGTTATGCGAATTGCCTTGGCCCCTAATTTGGATAAATCGGACGCGGTAGCAGCGGCACAGAACCTGCTGGAAACCCTGCGCGGCCACGTCGGGCACGATGTGCGAATGATGCCGACGATTTCCCGCGAAGCATTTGACGCGTTCGACCCTGACGTGTTGATACTTCTGGGCGGCGACGGGACGATTTTACAGGCTGCCAGATTTATTACCGGCATGAGGGCCGCTCTGGTCGGCATTAACTTTGGCAAACTGGGATATCTGGCGTCATTTACAGTGGAGGAATTTCGCACCCAATTGCCGCGACTCCTGAGTGGAGAATTACAAATTTCGCAGCGCCTGATGCTGGATGGAACTATCATTAATACTGCGGAAAGCGCGGCCGATGGTGCAGCGGGAAAACTGGAACCGGCAGCGGCACCCGCCTTTCACTGTGCCGCCCTGAATGATATCGTCATTAACGCGGGCATACCCTTTCGAATGGTACAATTAACCATTACCATTAACGGGGAGGACACGACGACGTTTCGTGGAGACGGCTTAATAGTGTCAACGTCCTCGGGATCTACCGGGTACAATCTTTCCGCGGGCGGCCCGCTGATTTCCCCCGATCTCCAGGCGCTGGTAATTACCCCCATTTGCCCGCACTCGTTGTCGTTTCGCCCAGTGGTGGTGCCGGCTGAGACGGAAATACGCATTACGCCAATCCGAGTCAATTCCGGGACACATGTAAGTTTTGACGGGCAGATAAGTCAACCACTGGTGGCGGGACAACATATGGTGGTGCGTCGGGCGGCCAAGCCGCTGCAACTGGTCGAGAATCCGACGCTTACCCATTGGCAAAGGTTAGGCAGCAAGCTGCACTGGGCACAAAGCCCCCGTGCTTAAAAGTACTAAGAAGCAATAATGGAATGGTAATGGAATCAGGTAACCTGCAGCGAGGCGGCAAATAAGATGGGTGATCCGAGACGGACCAATCAGGAAACGGCTTATCAGAATTTCACGCTGGAAAACGTGAAATTCAGCTCCATATTTGAATTCAGCGCCTTGTTTCGCGCTTTTCGCATGGCCATTCAACCCGCGTGCATGGTCACCGCACTGCTGGCGATTCTGGTAGTTTATTGCACTGGCCGGGCGTTTGACGTGCTGTGGAGCTACCAGGTTATGCCGGGAGAGATTACAGCATTCCATTCACCAATCCCCGGCTACTACGATGATTTACTCAAACAGAATCGCGCCAGCCGCACGCAGGCAATCATGGATTTACTACAGCATGAGGATCCGACAATTACCTTGGCCCAAACCGCCGCATTGGCTGGAAATCCGGGAGCGGCCTATCAACTGATAAAAGGGAGCTATGAGCGGCATTTTACGCGGGCGGTTCATGCCGCCTCACAAGCGGGAGCAAACGCGGCAACAAAGAATCAAGCCCGGCGTCAGGCGACGCGGAAGTTGCTTAACCGCATGCGTAATTTACAGTCCATGGTTGGGCGAGGAGTTTTTTCCGCGTTCATGCGATATGAAATCAGAGAATATGGCCTGCTGGTAAGTAACACCGCGGCATTGCTCCGTCTGACTCCAATGCGGGGGGCCAATGGGGAATCCCAGCAGGCGGTGGTGCAGGTGGGAACCGGGATTCTGCCGACCAATCGCCATTGGCTGTGGGAAAATAATTCCATCGTCGGGTGTTTGGCCAATATGTTCATTACCGCCCCCACTTGGCTGATATCGGGAGCAGCTCCGGTTCGGGCCCTTGGAGCCGCGCATGGTATGGGGTTATTCCTTCGGCGTTTGCTTTATCTTTTAAGCGTACTGCTGCTGGCAGGCATCAGCCTGATGGCGGCGGCTCTGGCTGGCGCGATGATATGCCGACAAACCGCCCTGGAATTTTCCGGCAAGCGCCCGACTTTTTCCGCCAACATCGCGTTTACGATTTCCCATCTCGGATCGTTTATTAAAGCGCCGCTGCTGCCATTTGTTACCATTTTGGGAACCGGCTTGGTATTAACGATTTTATCATTCGTCGGAGCCATCCCCTTTCTGGGCGAAATTTTTATTGGGGCGATATTTGTTGTATTTCTGATTCTCGGTTTCATTATCATGCTGATGGTGCTGGGAACCATTGGCGGGCTAAATTTAATTTATCCTACGCTGGCAGTGGAAGGGTCAGATTCCTTTGACGCCATAAGCCGCAGTTTCAGCTATGTGTACGCCCGGCCATGGCGGATGTTGTTTTACACCCTGCTATTGCTGGTATATGGTGCGGTGACGTATTTATTTCTGACGTTTGCCATGTATGTGCTGCTGGCAGGCGTGCATGTATTTGTGGGCTGGGGCATGACGTTATTTGGTATGCTGCATGGCTGGAACACCGGCGGGGGGAAACTCGACGCCATGTGGCAGCCGCCCCATTTTGGCGAATTAATTGCCCCGATTAACTGGTGGGCCATGAACTGGTCAGAAACGATCGGGGCGATATTCCTTTACTTCTGGCTGTTTCTGGCGGTAACGCTGCTGGGGGCGTATGTGATAAGTTATTATTTTGCGGGCAACACGATTCTCTATCTGCTGCTGCGGCGAAGCGTCGATGGGCAGGGCCTCAATGAAATTTACCCCGACGCATCAGATGGCGCCGTGGACAATGGGGACAAGCCGCTGATCAAACGGCAATAAGGGAGCGATAAATTGAAGCTTCGTAATGATTTTTATCAGATTTTAACGCTTCTTTGTGACACCCCCACCGCACCATATCGAGAACACCTGGTGACTGCGGCCGTCCGGCAATGGCATGCCACGGCGAGGCGCTCCAAGGCGATCCGCTGGCGTGAAGATGTGGCGGGTAATATACATTTGGATTATCGCACCGGCCGCAAGGGGACCCGCACACTGGTGCTGGAGGCACACTTGGACCATCCGGGCTTTATTGTCACCGGGATGGGACGCGACGGAACAATCAATACGATTTTCCGAGGCGGTGTGAAGCCCTCCTGCTTTACCGGTGCGACGGTGGCATTATGGCCCGCCAACGGCAGTGGCGGTGGATTGACCAAGTCGGTGGCGACAAAAGTGCTGCAGGTAGCGCCGGCAAAAAAATCAGATCCTATGCGCGTGCGATTAGCCGCGTGCGGCGTAAGAATTCCGAAAGGGACTGTTGGCACGTGGAATTTACCCGATGCGTCAGAATCAAATGACATGTTCATGGCCCGGGCGTGCGATGATCTGGCGGGCGTGGCCGCATGCCTGTGTGTGCTGGACCGGTTGCTGGAGCTAAAAGCCAAATGCAATGTGACGGTCCTGCTGACACGCGCGGAGGAGGTGGGATTTGCCGGGGCCATCGTAGCGGCGCGACAGCGCTTAATTCCCCGTAACTGCGCCATCATAGGGCTGGAAACCAGCCGCGCCACGGTCCAAGCCGTTCAGGGTGCCGGACCGGTCATTCGTGTTGGAGACCGCACCAGCACCTTCAGCCCGGCGTTGACGCGATTCATGGCCATGACCGCCGGCGGCGTGGCCGATGAGGATTCAGAATTCCGATATCAACGGGCCTTAATGGACGGCGGCACCTGCGATTCTACAGTGTTCCATGCCTTCGGTTATGAAACCGGCGCAGTCTGCCTGGCCCTTGGAAATTATCACAACATGCTCGAGACTCCGGCCACGGGTGCCGATCATGGTATTCCATCCGCCGGGCCGATGATTGCCAGCGAGACGATCCACTTGGCGGATTTTGCCGCCGAGATTGAATTACTGGCGCAAATATGCGTGAAGTTTCCGACGTATAAACCCGGGATGGAAGATCTGAAAAAGAGATTTAACAACCTGCACGAACAGGAACACAAGGCGTTGCTGTTCGAAAAGGGCCAGGCAGAAACATCCGTATAAAATTTATTCCGCCGGAACGCGGCGGGCGCGTTTTACATCGGAGCGTACGCGCTTGGAATCCAGACGACGGGTTTTGCTGGCTTTGGTGGGGCGTGTTTTGCGACGTTTCTTAGGTTCCACCATCGCTTCGGAAACCAACGTTTTCAGTTTTTCGACGCACGCGCGGCGATTGGCTTCCTGTGTGCGTTGATTGGAGCTTATCAGCACGATGGCACCGGCGGCATCAACTCGGCGGCCCACGGCTTGAATGAGCCGTAATCGAGCTTTGACGTTCAGGCCGTGCAGATCATCAGGATGCACGCGCAGATCGGTTTTGGTATTGACTTTGTTGACATTTTGGCCGCCCGGGCCGCTGGATCGCGAAAAGCCGAACTGCAACCGCTGCCGGTCTACCCACACACCGCCACCCAGCGCCAAACCTGGAACATTGGAAATACTTTCAACCATGCAGGTATTGTACCACCAATTTGTAGAAATGTGGGGAAACCAATGACGTATCTTGATGCGCGGCGCAGCAGCCGCTCAGGCGTTCAACGGCCCGGTGGAATTGCCGGGAACAAATTCAACATCGAACAGGATATTCTGCCGCGGCTCGTCGGGGTTGGCGAGGCGCTGGTTAAGTCTCTGAATGGCGGCCGTACCGATCACGGAAAGTGATACACCCACGGATGTTAATTGCACCACCGGTCGAGGAACCGTATCGGTATTGTCAAAGCCCGTAATCGATACATCCTCCGGCACACGCAGGCCGGCATCGCGGACAATTTGTGCCAGCATCTGCCCCGCCCACTCATTGGTAGCCATCCAGGCGCGTACACCTGACTTAATTAAACGTAAAGCCTGTTCCGGTGCCGTTGCCGGTACCAGTCGCTGTTCAAAAACCTCCGGACCAAATTCCATGGCCCAGGCCGGATTTAATTCCAATCGCAGTTTAGTCATAGCTTCCACATACCCGGCATAACGGGCGCGGGACCATGACATGTCACCGCAGTAGCCAAAATAGCCGATTTTTCTGTGGCCAAGGCCGTAGAGGTGCTGCGCCAGGACATTCATACCGCCGCGATGGTCCATATCCACAAGGTCCACTTTGGCACCGGGGTAGAAATGTACCACGGAAACGCAGGCAAATTTTTCCGCCAATTGCCGCGCTACATCTTCCGGCCAGCGATGAACCAGGCACAGCCCTTTTACTCGGCCGTCACGCATGGCCGGCGGCTGTCGGTCCGCGTGGACAATATTTAGGCAATCTTGAAAGGATACATGATGTACAATAAGCGTAACGTTCATGGCGGCGGCCGCTTCACTTAAGCCAACCAGATACCGTGTGTGGGTCCAACTGCTTTCCGGAGACTGCACCAGAACCCCAAGATAGCAGGCTTCCGCTTCCACGGCCGCTTTGCCACGTAGGCGGACGGTATAACCAAGTTTTTGCGCCAGTTTCAAAACCCGCTCCCGCGTTTCGGATTTAATTCCGGGCTGCTGGCGCAATGCGCGCGACACCGTACCGGGGGCTAAATTAAGCTGCCGGGCGATAAGAGTCTGATTCGGTGCCTTGGACATGGGAGAAAACATACGAGAAGTTCGTGGTTTTTGCAAGAGGGGCTCTGCTGCCGGCTCTTCGGTGCGGAAATGAATGGTGACATTTCCCTCCGCAGCCGGAAGTTTCAACGTATCAGGCAAGCGCAACGAAGAATCCGTGAAGCTCAAGCCGGACGAACCGTCCGCCGCGTCATGCCTGGGAAGGGAAGGTGTGCTGTCCATGATTCGTTTCGCTCACATAAGCAAAAATATCAGGATCCAGAGTTTATAAACGCGCCCGTGGCCGTCGGCGAAATAGCAGCACCAGCGATGCGCCCGTAAACAGGGTGGCGAAGGCCGCAGGATCCGGCACGGCTGTGGTGGAAATCTGGGTTAAGGGGTTCCAAGTCCCGTTAACGGAAAATGTTCCCGTGTACTGCGAACCCCAGAATGTCTCCGGGCCAAAAATATTATTGAGAGTATAATTTGCGGCATTGGCAAGGGGATTGGCTTTTCCCGCCCAAGAGAGTTGGTTCGACCAAGGAACCCGCGAAGAAACACTCAACGGCGCGCCGTTGGCGTCCATGCTGTTGTACTCGGAGAATCGCGGACTCTGGTTGCTTGGCGTTTCATTGGAGTCAAAAGGAATCCAGCCCTGAGAATTTACCACCGGCCCCATTTTCGTATTGATATACGTCACGCTGGCATTGGATGTCTGATATTGCCACGCCCGCCCAAGAAACGCATTGCCGTTTGGCACACCTGACTGATAGGCCGGATTGCCGCCCTCGCTTAGCGGTGTCGGGTTGCCGGTAAGCGCAGAATTAAGGAATACGAAGCCAACTGCTGTGGTCGGTGCGGTGTTGGCAGCGGTCACAACAGATGCCCCGCCCCCACCGTTGCCCGCACTGTTGAGCGTGGAATTTTGAAACACCGCAGTGCCGTTTCCAAATACATAATCCACCGTGCCGTTAATAAAGCAATTTCGGAAATAGCTGCGACCGTTAGCCAGATACATCGTATCTTGAAATCCGATGAAGTTGCAATTATTAAACGCCTCCTGATCGCCCTCGCTTAGAACGGCCAGAGCTTGGACCGTGGCGGCACCGGGCGCTGGTTGGGCAGTCGTATTGGCAAAGGTCACATTCGAGGCTGTGAAATCATTGGCAAATAAATTTACGCTGCTTGATCCGCCCGTGCCGACCGTTGCGCCATTCACGACTGAATCGGCGTTCAGCCCATATTCGATGACCGTGTCGGTGGCGCTCGCCCCGCCACCGATAATATCCAGATAAGGTTTATCTCCGGATATCGTGATAGGCTGGGAATCGTACACACCCGGCGACAGGAACAGTCGCGTAGGGTCGGCCGCCGTTCCAGCCGGGGCAGCGTTAATTGCGGCTTGCAGACTATTAAACGTGTCACCTTGCGTCACAGCATTCGGGTTGACGTGGTAGTCCGTTGCGGTCGCCAAGGCCGGATACATGTTAAAACTTACTGCGGCAACCAGCAACGCTGCCGAAGCTTGATGCCGTAGAGAGCAGAGATTATTTAATGAGCCCATGGGTGCACATTTCTCCCGCGGTAAGCCAGAATGTAACCGCGCCGACTTGGGTTAAGCCACACTGCTGGCACGCCAACATCCCCGGCAGTTGGACCGAAAAAGATGATGTCCCAACATGCCGACACAGCGCCATGGCCACGCCGGCATGGAGGAACATCATCACAACAGGTTCAAAGGTTTCCCGACCCGCTTCGCCGACGCTTGGCAATCACCAACGCCAATCCGCCGGCTAGAAACAACCCCAATGTAGCGGGTTCCGGCGTAGAGGCTGGAGGAGGCTCTATAAGCTGCACAGCGTCTAACGATGCGGCAGTA
>JAJZCT010000160.1 GCA_021828925.1 Planctomycetota bacterium | reverse complement strand
GCTAGAACTTCGGTTTCGCCCAGCGTATAACGCTTTACCATCCCGCGAATTTCCAGTAGCGAAGATTTATTTTTCAATTCAACCATGAAAAAATCCGTTCCGGTTCCCTTATGCCCCTAAACAGGCAAAATAACCATATTCCGTGATCCGGCGTATAACCGGAAATCTACAGTATACACGGTTATCAATAAACTTCGCCACGCGCAAAACCGCGCCGCCGCCGAAAAAATCCGGCAACACTTATCCCTTGCTGGTATAACGGGGCAGATCGCCGGAAGTTGCAGATGCCGAAAAAATATTTTTCAGAATACGATGCGCATAAAGTCTACTACTGCCACGCTGTGATTCCACGCACGCTCTAGCTCTCTGCCCCACCGCACACGCTTGGTCAGGATGCTCCAGCCAGGTTTCCAAAAGATTCTGCATCTCCCGGGCGTTTTGCACCCTGACACCGCCGGCCCCGGCCGTGAGCAATGCCACCGTATCGGAAAAATTAAACGTGCTAGGCCCAAAACAGCACGGTTTGGCCAGCGCCGCCACCTCAATCATGTCACTGCCACCCAGATCTACCATCGAACGTCCCGAAAATACCGCAAAAGCCAAACTGTAGAGCTTCTTAAGCTCCCCCATGGTGTCTAATACGATCACTTGCCCACTTTGGATCGGTGATCCGGCGTTCTCACTGTCATCAGGCCGTTGTGTGCGCACGACGGGTTCCAAGCCCGCTTGCACAATGGCCGCAACCACCTGACCGATAACCTCCGGTTTGCGCGGCGCTATCGCGAGTCGTAAATCGGGCCAATTTTTTCTAAGCGTTTGATAGACCGATAAAAGCATGTCTTCTTCGCCGGGGCCGGTAGAGCCGGCTACAAATAATCGGTGGTCGCTCTGAATGCCCAGCGCATTTGCCATAGCCTGTGCTCCGGGAATTTCATCTGCGAAATCCGCACTGTCATATTTCATGGTGGGGACAACCTCCATGCGCGCTGCCAAGGCCCCCAAATGCGCGAATCGCTCCGCAATTTCCGGCGTTTGGACACTTACGCGACTCACCTGTCTTAACATCCTCTGCATTACAGGCCGTATCATGCGATAACGCTTAAAGGACCGGGCGGTCATGCGCCCATTGATAATCTCAACAGGAATGGACCGCCGGTGTGCCAAGCCCAGAAAGTTCGGCCACGTTTCCAGCTCCACCAGAGCCACCAGTGATGGATTTATGGTGTCGAGAAATCTTCGCACTGCGAACGAAAAATCCAGCGGGTATCGCACCGCCGCCACCCGCGATCCCGGGTGCGCCGGATACAAAGCCAGCGCCCGCGCCATGCCCGTATCCGTAGTCGTGGAAATGAGCACCAGCAGTGTCGGATCGCCCTGCAGCAATTCTTCCACAAGTTTGCGCGTGGATAGTAACTCCCCCACCGATACGCAGTGAATCAGCACGCGCTTTTGTCCGCCGGCGGCCAGCAGAATTTTGCGAACGTCATCTGAAATCCGCCCCAGACGGCCGGCCCAGTCCGTGCGATACTTGCCGGTGCGGCGGCTTTTCATCAATAACAACGGCGCTGCCAGCAGCAGGCCAATCACGTATAAAATGTCCAGAATCCATGGCATATTCCGGGCATGATAAGATATTTTCCCACTTCCGGCATTATTTGGCTCAAAGTTATTGGCTGAAAGTTATCTCGGTCTTCCGGGTTTAGTCGCTGTGGAAAATTGATTCAAGAGTTGCGTAATCTGATCGCGTCGGATTGAATTCAGCCAGATCCTTGTACCATCTGCGCTGCAATCCACCCAGTCCAATTGCCGCAGGTACGCTAAGGTGGGCGTCAATACTGCCGGCTCTTCCCCGGGCTTCAACAGATCGGCGGTGGCCACCCCACGGTCCCGTGCTGCCAGCTTGACCATGACTTCCGAGGCACGCGGGCGGTCGGTATTGGCGGAAAGAACCTGCAAGAGTTTTCGTAAAGGCATCGCTCGCACGACCATGCGAGGCCCGAAAAAAAAGGGTCGAATCAGCCAGTGTTCCACATCCGCTTGATCGTCATTGAGTTGCAGCCCCAAGGGCCCGAAACTTTGTAAGTCCATTTCTGTTTCCATGACGGAAACCACTCGGCGGCCATCATCATCTTCACGTGTGCGAATAATGGCCGCATCCGGGGCGATGTTGGCTTTTTCACGTAACAGCAGCAGGGGCACAAACAACGCCGTGAAGAAAAACACACACGCCAGCCAGCCGAACCACGATCCTGACCCGCTGGAAAATTGCCGATAGGCAAAATAAGCCATGGATCCCAACAGGACAGGCAATATCAAGCTCAGGACGATGCCGATAACCAGCATCCAGAGCAATTCTTTGTCGCGCGATTGTTCGCGGCGCTTGAGTATCTCGGCAATCGCAACTAATTCCATTCCAGCCATTTTTGCATTGTCGATAAAGCGCTGGCGCGAATCAAGTGTGTCACAAACATTTTGCATAATTACCTGTTCGGTTCAATACCTGTCGGAGCTTGAGGGCCGGCCGATTATTTTCTGGAGCTAGCCCACCGATTGCCGCCCCGGCCGCCAAGACCAACTGCTTCCGCCCGCCGTATCGTCGCCCGAAAAATCCACGGCGGCGTAGGTGCGATAGCGGCTGCACGGATCACGCGGGCTGACAACCTGCATGGCCTGCTCGGTTATAAACCTCGCTTGTATTTCCAGGGGGGCGTTGCCATACCCAAATTGCAGGCAATCGTTGATATAACGTTTGATATAATTTTCCGATCCCCCAAGCTCTTCCATTTGCGCCACATGCACCAGATGGTGCAATAGGACCGATCGATCTTTGGCATAAAGCCGTCGAATAACGATGCCGTAGCCGAAGGTCATCGCGCTGCTGTCGGGGCGAACCAATTGTAATCCCGGAGCGAGCTTCTGCATTAAACCAATACCGTGAATTTTAATTTCCTCCACCGCCAGCACGCGAATTCGGCCTGGTTTTTGTACGCCGGCAAGCCCGGCATCTCTGGCCTGCGAGGCGGTCAAAGAAACGCCATTCCGCAGTATCGTCGCTTCTTCACAGACAAACCACCGTTGAATATGCGGCATAACCACGGGGAATAGCGATGCTAACTCGGCATTGGCCATAGTATCTTACTCCGATGCAATGAGTGGTCGCCGTTGCATCTGCTTGATATTTATCGGCATAAACCTGCGGAGAAATATAAAGACAATGCCCGGAAATCCGCATAAAACGACCCATAACCACCAGGAGCGTGGCCGGGTAACAGTTGGGATAATGACAGAGGCCTGGGTAACAGCCCGCAGGTTATTGATCAAGTTATTGACCCAGTACGGCGCGGAGAAATGGCCCGTGCCTGTTAGAATCTTTCTCGCGGGTTATAATCTTTTATAACTTGCGTGAATAGAGATGATGTTTAATTTATCGCACACGTCCGAAAACTCCAGCCTTTTGCCACGCCCACCTGCCGCTCCGCGCCGTGCGTTTTCCCTCATTGAGTTGCTGGTCGTCGTGTCGATTATCGCCATTTTAATCGCTTTACTCCTGCCCGCTTTGGCCATGGCCCGCCGCGCGGCACAAGCCATAGTCTGTGCGTCCAATCTGCATCAATTCGGTGAGGCCTATATTGAATATTTCACCGAAGAACATGCGCACGGGCTTCCCTATGACCCCGACCTGCCCAATATGTACTGGCTGGAAATGCTGGGGCCTTACTTTGCCAATCAGCCGCCGGTACTACAGAATCAGAATACCGCATCCTATGTTCCGGCAGTTGAGCAAGCTGCTCTGATTTGTCCCAGCACGCCCAATCGGACGCTGGCACCCGGCTCGGCTGGCTATGGTGATGCGTTTACCACTTGGGGCCCGGCGGCGTGGTGGAACAAGCCCACGATCACGGGGCATTTCGGCAGCTATGGCATTAATGCGTGGCTCTTTGATACGTCCATGCTGGCTTCCCCAGCCGACCCCAACCCCCTGTACTGGTACACGTTCCATCAACTTCTGGGATTGCAGCCCTATTTCAGCTACAGTGACCAGACGCCCGGGCCGCAGACGCCTGTATTTGCCGATGCCATCTGGGCGGACACATGGCCCGATAGCAGCAATCAACCGCCGCAGTTGCCCTACACGCTGGATACCGGGTACCCCACCGGAGCTCCGAAAGGTCCCGGGGGATTGGGCCGGCTGTGCATAGATCGCCATGGCCGCGCGATTAATGTTTCGTATGAAGATGGCCACGTGCAGCGCGTGCCGCTGCCGCAACTCTGGATGCTGCGCTGGTCCGCCACGTCCACACCGCGCCAGGTTGTAATTCCATAATTATGCAGTACATGCAGTAGCGGCAGCGATTCCAAAGCCTTCCAGATTCCAGATTCTACTCAATCCCTATTCCTGTAACCGTGCGCGTTTTGGTTGTTACACAATCAGTGCACGTTTCCCGGCATGGTTAAATAGCCCTGGCCAAGCCGATGGTGACGCACCACCCTGACAAGAACCTGTCCCTGAGTGGGCAGGCGCGGCAGCAGAGCGCCAAGATCTGTGAGAGTTCTGATGCGATACGGGCCTAGCTGCACCAGAACATCGCCCGGTTTCAATCCCGCCTGGGCCGCCATGGATCCGGCATTCACTTGCGTTATAAGCAGGCCGTTGTTTACGCCGAGATTAAATTTTTTCCCCAGTGTCGGCGTTACCTGTTCGATGATACAGCCCATGACTTGTTTAACAGCCCGAACGATTCGCTGCACCCGCATCTGGGCCGAGGTCGGCGGAGCCACACTCACTGGGTAAGTTCTCGTTTTACCATTGGAAAAACGCACCACCACCTTTTTTTGCCGCAACGTTACGTTCAACAAAGCCGCATACGCATCCAATACATTCGGTGTGGCAATTCCATCTACGGACACTACCGTCGGGCCGTGCGTGCCCGCAATCACCACGTGTTGATCAATGGTGGCCGGGGCATGAAATGTTCTCTGGCCGGCAAATGTGACAGGAATCAGCACGCCGTTGGTTATTTCCGGGTTCATCAGCGTGCTGATAAGTCCATATAATCTGTTCACGCCGATGGCAAAGCCGATATTTTGTGCATTGCCCCGGATGGCGGTATTAATGCCAATGACCTGCCCATACGCATTCAACAGCGGGCCTCCGGAGTTACCGGGATTGATTGCGGCATCGGTTTGGATCAGGTTTTTCAGCGGTACCGGGTTGCCAGGCTCATGAATTTCGCGGCCCATGGCCGAGACAATTCCCGTACTGACACTTTGACTGAAACCAAATGGATTGCCCACCGCAATCGTAGGTTCGCCGATCATCAGTGTCGATGAATCCCCTAAAGTCAGCGTTGGAAATGTGTGGCCGGAGGCCGCGTTGATTTTCAAAATTGCCAAATCCGCCTGCGGATCACTGCCGACCACATGGGCGGCATATTTTTTCCCGTTGGATAAAGTCACAGAAATCTGTTTCGCCTGATCCACCACATGATTGTTGGTCACCACGTAGCCGTTCTTTTGAATAATAAATCCGCTCCCGAGAAAATCGGCGGGCGTGCGGACAATTTCTCCAAACCCGGGTGCTAAAAACATATTGGGGAAAACGCTGACCTCATGCGCAATAATTTTCTTGGCCGTAATAGACACAATGGCCGGTTCCGCGTGATGAATAATCTGCACGGTAATCGTATCGCGTAAATTCGCAGTATTCACATGCGGTTGCCACGTCGCAGCGAAACCAGCGCCCGCCGGTATCAGGCTGCTTATCAAAAGGACCGTCAGAATTTTGCCTATGCGCATAAATGCATCTCCAGTACCATCGCAATATATGTCATACAGCATCAGCGTGTATGAATCCAGTACCCGACTTATTTTATTATCACCGGCCACGACAATATCTCCGCTTGCTGGGCGTCTGCCGGGTCTCTGTGCGAAATGATAAGCCCTGCGGTATAATTCGTCCGCGGAATTTTTAGGAGGCACCATGGCTGCATCGGCACCAGTTGCATCAAATTGTAATGTTATGGATATGGTTAAATCATTCGCTTTGCAAACGGATGATTTTCTCCGCGGCTTTCTCGCGCAAGTGCCGGATGCGCCGCCGGTTCTGATGGAATCCATTGCCTACAGCCTGTTTGGTCCGGGAAAACGCATTCGTCCAGCATTGGCAATGTTATCCTGCCGGGCCGTAGGCGGCGATGAAGCAACAGCCTTACCGGCGGCCGGTGCCCTGGAACTCATTCACTGCTTTTCGCTGGTGCATGATGATCTGCCCGCAATGGACAACGATGATTTGCGCCGCGGCCGCCCGACCAACCATAAAGTTTATGGCGACGCGGTTGCGATCCTGGCGGGTGATGCGATGAACACACTGGCCTTTGAATTACTGGCAACCCACGTGCCCGATCCGGCCCTGGCGATGCGACTGGTAAAAGAATTGGGCCTTGCCACCGGGGCCGCGGGCATGATCGGCGGTCAGATCCTTGACACCTGCTACCCGGCGGAAAAATCCCAGGGAGCCAATGGTTCACTAGCTCATTTGCAACGCATTCACCGCATGAAAACCGGCGCGCTGATTAACGCCGCGTGCCGCATGGGGGCATTATCCGGCGGTGTTTCTGATGCGGATCTGCAGACCGTAGACACTTTAGGACGGGCCGTAGGTTTAGCATTTCAAATTGTAGATGACGTGCTTGATGCAACTTCCACCGCGGAAAACCTGGGAAAAAAGGCCGGCAAAGATGCGGCAATTGGCAAGCTGACCTATCCGTCACTTTTGGGCCTGGAAGAATCGCGCCAACATCTCGCCCGACAAGTCCAAATCGCCCAAGACATGGCCGCCCGCCTTGGCCCCGCCGCCCAGCCCCTGGCCCAACTGGTCATCGAATTAGCCCGGCGGGATCATTAGCAGCATAGTGGACCAATACCGCTGGCCTTCCGCTACCGTTGGCCTATGACATAGCGACGCCCTTTGACCTGGAAATTCGGGGAACCTCTGCTCCGGGCCTCAATGATCAGAAGCAGTTATCTCCGCAAAGTGTATGAATTGACTCAACAACCCGGTGGACCTCCGTCCACGAGGGATCGTTACGCTGCCAGTGCTGTTTGCAACGTTCAACGGCCTTGGCGCGAAGCGGCATAAGTTTGGAGTAGTCGGCCTGAGCCTTTTGCTTCCCGAAAGCGCTTCCAAGTCCTTTCTGCCATTCGGATTTGACGGCCGCCAGGACGGCTTTGCAATCCTTGAATGCCGCGCCGGTGTCTACAAAGTGGGCGAGCGTCCAGACCTCAAAACAGGGCTTTGAAAGTGCGATCTGCACCT
>JAJZCT010000159.1 GCA_021828925.1 Planctomycetota bacterium | reverse complement strand
CGTATGGCAGCGTGTATCCCGGGCCGATTGGGGCATTATTAACACCGCTATTTAACGGGCTGGAAAATCATAAGCATTTGCCACACGCATCGAGTTTATGCGGGGCCTGCTTTGAGGCCTGTCCGGTCAAAATCAATATCCCGGAGTTTCTCATCAAACTGAGAAAAGATGAAGTGCAACAGGGTATTACCAGCCGTTCGGAACGGATTATCTTTAAGCTATGGTCGTGGGGGCTGCGGCACGCCTGGAGCTATCGGCTGGGGCAGGTTGTCCAGCGGGTGGTGCTGCGCGCAATTGGAAGTAAAGACGGCTGGATAAAAAAACTGCCTGGCCCGGCCGCAGGCTGGACCTCCCAGAGAGATTTCCCCGTGCCGGCGAAGCACGATTTTCGCTACGTCTATAAGCAGTATCGCTCCGGTGAGAATCGTGGAAAATAGCATGGTGCCTCGCGGCTTCGGAAGGTGATGATAATAATGACACTTGATTCCCTGCACAGTTCAGAGGGCAATAAGGCTCAGCGCCTGGAGTTTTTAGCCTCTGTGCGCCATGCCCTGGGCCATAGTGCGGCAGGACCTGCGCCGGCCCCTGACGCCCGGCCGGAAATACGGGAAAAATTACTGCGACAGGTTGCCGCCGGTGATCCGCGCCGGGTGGAGCGATGGATGCAGCAGGCCCGCACTAACGGCATGACGGTTACGCGCACCAATTCTGAGGGGATAATTCCTGCCATTGATGAGCTTTTAGCGACTCGAAACGTGAAGTCGATCATGGTGAATATGGCAGATTTGCCTGAAGATTTAATCGCCGGCCATTTACAGGCCAGGGGATATCGCATTGACCTCTGGACAGATCCGAATTGTGAAAAGCTGGTATTTCAGTGCGATGCGGGCATTACGGATTGCCGCTATGGCTTAGCGGATACCGGCGCGTTGATGGTCTGGAGTGATCCCGGCTTTGGCCGCTCGACAACGCTGACGATTCCCCTGCATATTGTGCTGCTGCCGGCGGTACGGATTGTCGCTGATATGATCGACGCGCTGCCGCATGTATTGCGCGATACCGGAGGGCGCATGGCTTCCAATGTCGTGATTATCAACGGCCCGAGTAAAACCGCGGATATTGAAATGAATCTGGTGACCGGCGTGCATGGCCCCAAGGATCTTTGCGTGATCGTTATTGATTAGCGTTACCAGGAAGTGTTTTTTTCACCACAGTTGGCAAGGTAGGCCTCGCTCAATAACCAATGAGCAATGACCAATGACCAATGACCAATGACCAATGACCAGCAAATAGGGAAGTTCCGAAGATATTGATCAGTGATCAGTGTTCGTTGATCATTGATCGTCGAAATCTTCTCCGTTTACCTCCGCTGCCTCCTTGTGAATTAACGTCTTCCAGGTTTCAGGTTCTGTCAACAGTGGTTTGTGGATCGGTATGCGTCCGCGTAGCTGTGCCCCTCTGTGAACGGTTACCATTTGCTGATAGTCGTGGTTACGGTTACGGTTGAATTCCGGGTTTATATTTGCGTTGCTTGAATGTAAAGCCTTTCATTTGCTCCCGGCCGCAAAGCAATGCGTAGTTACAAATGCACCGGCCCCCGTTCGTGCCGCAACTTTCCGGCCAGAACCGCCTCTACCGCTGCGGCCACGCCGGCCTGGCTTTGTGAGCGCGTTACGTGTTTGGCGGCGCGCTGAATTTCCGGGGCCGCATTTCCCATGGCAAAACTCAAGGTGGCATGACGCAGCATCGGCAAATCGTTGACATCATCGCCAATCGGTACCGCAAGGCTGCTGTCAATATTCAGCAAGGCACAAAGCCGCTGGATTCCAGTCCACTTGTCCACATCTTGTGCAAAAACCTCAATGACGTGGCATTCAAATGCCGGAGCGCGTAACGCCAAAAAATTGATTCGCGATCCAAACCGCTGTGTCAACTGCGCAGTAATGGCAGGACTGTGCGGTAAATCCGCGACGATGCCCAGCCGCAACACGCACGAAAGCGTATGATCATCCGGATGATCCACAATTTCCGCCGCCATTTTATTGCGTAAAAACCATTCCTCTGACGCCGCATGAATCGGGCCGTGCTTCGTCATGATATAGCGCGGGCCGGGATTTTCCGGAGTATCTACCAGCAGCAGCACGGCATGGCCGAGATCACCAAAAAAAGTGATGAGGTCCCTTACGACGCCCGGTGCGATGGCCTGACGGTGCAACGTCGCGCCGGACGCCAGATCACAAATGGCGGCCCCCGTAATAAATACACCCGGTCCGGAGAGATTCAGCGGCTTAATAATATCGTGTGCTTCTCCAATACTGCGGCCCGTGCAGATGCTCACAGTAACACCGGCTTCACGAGCCTTGGCCAGAGCGTCAATGTCCGCAGTGTTAAGCTTGTGGTCGCGGCTGATCAGTGTGCCATCCAGATCGCATACAATCAGCCGATGGCTGGGGTTTAAACCGGCCTTTTTGTCAACGGTATTGGCAGATGAGGAAAGTCTTGTCATGTTGGCAAGTGTAGGCTAAAAGGTGCCATGGAGTCAAAATCAATGATGTAAGTTTTGGTAAGCAATCCTCGCCGATCTACCGAAACAGCCCAAAAAGGAAGATATCTGCTATACTTTTCACCCGGTAAAGCTTTGAAAGGTGTATGGATGCATGTGCGTATTCTGGATGTCGGGCAGTGTGGATTTGATCACGCCGCCATCAATAATTTTCTTCAGCATCTTATGCCGGTAACGGTGGACGCGGCAGGCACAGCGCAAGAAACGGAAAAGCTGCTGCAACTCAAGCGCTATAATCTTGTGCTGATTAATCGTATTCTCGACAGGGACGGTTCCAGCGGAATTGACCTTATTAAACAACTGCGGAAAATTCCGAATTGCCCGCCGCTGATGCTGGTCAGCAACTTGCATGATGCCCAAGCCAGGGCTGTGGCCGCCGGTGCCTTGCAGGGATTCGGAAAGTCCACCATCCATTTGCCGCAAGTCGCGGAACATCTTCGAGCGATATTGGCCGCAGGCGAGAAGCGGTAAAGGGACGCAGTCGGCAGTCTATGTACAGGAAACGCAATGACGCAAGAAACACTAACGACTTCTCCGCACGCGTGGATACGCAAGACCTGGTGCGTCCGCACGGCATTGGGATTGTTACTTCTGAGTTTTTTCTCCAACCTTTTGTTTCTTTACCACAATTGCCCGTTTGATCTTTCAGAGGATGAAAGCCAGTACTGGCTCTGGTCACGCCATCTGGCATGGGGATATTATTCCAAGGGGCCGGGGATTGCGGCAATTATTTATGCGGCAACCGCAGTGGGGCACTGGTTTGGCCAGCACGCCACGATGCCCATTATACGGACGCCAGCCGTTATTTTTGCCTTTTTCAGCGGCTTGGCAAGCTTTTTCTTGGCACGGCGTATGTTTCGTGATGATCGCGCCGGGCTGATGGTTATTGCACTGTCCGCCGGGGTGCCGGTATTTGCCGTGGGCAGTTTAATTATTACCATTGATTCACCTATGTATTTGTGTTGGGCGTGGGCGTGCGTATGCCTGTGGCTGGCGGTAGAACCGCAGGTTGATCAGGGTGGCTTACTGCGGCCGCAGCAGCCAAACCGCGCCCGAATTGGCTGGCTCTATTTAGCAGGTCTGCTGGTGGGGCTGGGAACTTTGTGCAAGCCAATTTTGCTGCTGATTCCCCCTTCAGTGGCGATTGCGGCATGGCGAAATACCTATCTGCGGCGGAAGTTGGCAACGTGGCACAGCCTGGGGGCAACCTTGCTGGCCCTGGCGATTCAAATCCCCACTCTAATATGGAATGCGCAACATCATTGGATTATGTTTCGTGCTATTGCGGGCGAAGGTGGATTACGCGGGGCCAAGGGCGTCTGGTGGCATTTAAGCCAGGTGCCGCTGAATGTCGGCATGTTCATACTCTCGCAAGCCGGTATTTTCGCGGGTATTTTGTTTGTGCTGCTGGTGCTGGCGTTCATTGAAGCGATCCGGGATGCCAGGAAAATGACTGACCCTGTTACACGGGCCGTATGGGATTTTCTGATATGGATCACTCTGCCGATCTTTATCATGTATTTTCTTTTAAGTTTCTGGAGTAAGGTTGAACCGAATTGGCCCGCCGCCGGCTACTTTACCGGTATGATTCTTTTCGCCGGCGTGGCAACGCGCTGGTGGAATCAGGGCCTGCCCAGACGCAAAGCGGCGCGACGCTGGATTATTGCCGGTATTGCCTGGGGATTTGCTCTGTTTGTGTTTGCTGAAAATGTGCAATTGCTGTATCCCGTCATGGCTAAAATTGATCCCACAGGTAAACATTTTCCCGCTAAAAAATTTGATCCGGCCTTTCGTCTCCACGCACTGAAAGTCCGCGGGCAGGCCATTGAAAAAATCCGCTTATCCATGTGGCATGGGCATGGCCCGTTGCCGATGGTGATGGATGATCGTTGGGATACTTCCAGTTCGTTGAGTTATTATTTGCCCGGACATCCATTTGTATTTTGTCTGCAAACGGCGATGGGCGGAAAGCAGTGTCAATTTGATCTGTGGCCCGGACCCAACCAGATCAATCCCCGCACGGGGAAGTTGCGTTATCTCGGACGTGATGCGGTATTAACCGGATCTTTTTCGCCGCAGGTATTCGATCGACTGATTAAACCCTCCTTCGCGCATGTCAGCAAAATGTTTATCGTGCCGCTATATTATTACGGCGTGGTGGTAAAACATCTGGATGTTTGGAAGTGTTACGGCTTCAAAGGTATGCCGGGCGTAAAGAACCCTGCCGTGGAGAACTGGAATAATAAGTAGGTGATTTTTCACGCGCTGGCAAGCTGCGCCATAATCTGGCGATAGGCTTCTTCAAGGGCCTGAGGAATCACGCGCACCTGTCCCACCACGCTCATAAAATTAACATCACCGTTCCACCGGGGCACAACGTGCGTGTGCACATGGCCCGGCACCCCGGCTCCCGCGCAGCGCCCGATGTTGATGCCGATATTAAATCCCTGCGGATTCATCGCTTGGGTCAGCAGTTGCTGGCCAAGGATCGCGAGTTCCAGTACGTCCGTGCGTTCCTCGATGGTTAATTGGGGCAAATCCGGCGTGTGGCGGTATGGCGCTGCCAGGAGATGGCCATTAACATACGGATAACGATTCATCAGCAACATGCCGAATTGACTGCGGCGAACCACAAGATTCGCGGCATCCTTTTCCGGGTGCTGTGCCAGATCGCATAAAAAGCAATCGATGTTCTCCCCGGTTACACTTTTGATATATTCCAGCCGCCACGGCGCCCAAAGCGTATCAGTCATAAACATGCTCCAAGTTTCCAGCCCGTTGCAAATGCCTGGGGTCGTCCCGCCGGCGAATGCTTTTGAAGCGGACTGCAAGGCGTGTAGAATACCCATCTTTGTATGGGTAGAAAACTCAATGAAAGGATCAATCAACATGCTTGGGGAAAAAAATGCTGTAACGGCCACACCTCCGTGCGCCATTGTGATATTCGGTGCTACCGGTGATTTAACCGCCCGCAAGCTCCTGCCGGCGTTGTATAACCTCACCCGCGACGGGTTATTGTCTAAATCTACGGTGGTCATCGGCTTTGCCCGTCGGCCCAAGACCGATGAGGAATTTCGGGCGGAAATGCTGGAAGCTGTCAATAAGTTTTCGCGCTGCAAACCAGTGGACCCTGAATTATGGCGTGATCTGGCCTCGCGGATTTTTTATCATCAAAGCACGTTTGAAAATGCCGACGGTTATCACGCGCTCGCCGATCGCCTGGCCGAAGTGGATAAAAAGTTCAATACGGGCGGTCGCAGGCTCTATTATCTTTCCACCAGCCCGACCGAATTCGGGCAGATTGTCGAACGTTTGGGAGATGCCGGGCTGGGCAACATCGATCCGTTTAACAGCCAGGCATGGCGGCGGGCCATCGTGGAAAAACCTTTCGGACGGAACTTGACCACAGCGCGGGAGCTGAATCATCACATCAACCGCGTGTTTGATGAATCACAGGTATATCGCATTGACCATTATCTGGGCAAGCAGACAGTGCAGAATCTGCTGGTATTCCGTTTTGCCAACGGAATTTTTGAACCAATCTGGAATCGGCGGTATGTGGATCATGTCCAGATAACCGTAGGTGAAACACTGGGTGTGGAAGGGCGCGGCGGATATTTTGAAAATGCCGGCACCCTGCGGGACATGGTACAAAACCATCTTATGCAGCTATTGACACTCGTTGCCATGGAACCGCCGGTGGCGCTGGACGGCGACGCCATTCGTGATGAAAAAGTGCGTGTGCTTAAGTCCATTGAGCCATTTCATACGCCGCAGGAAGTGGCCATGCGCACGGTGCGGGGCCAATATACGGCCGGTTCGGTGGATGGTAAGCCGGTGATTGGTTACCTTCAGGAGCGGGGCGTCGCGCCGGATAGCCAGACGGAGACGTACGCCGCTGTTAAGTTGGATATCAATAATTGGCGCTGGCATGGCGTCCCGTTTTATCTGCGCAGCGGAAAACATTTCAAGCGACAGGGGTCGGAAGTCAGCATTCACTTTAACAGCGCGCCCGGAGTTTTATTTAACGCGCCGGGCGGTAACTTGGCGCGAAATATTCTGACCTTACGCATTCAGCCCAAGGAGGGTATTTCCCTGCTGATTAACGCCAAACGCCCCGGCACGGTGACGCGCATCGCCCCCGCCCACATGGATTTTGAATACAACGAAGCCTTCGGCAGCTATTCTCCGGAAGCTTATGAACGGCTGCTGCTTGATGCCATGCTCGGTGATTCCACCTTGTTTATCCGCCGCGATGAAGTGGAAAGTGCATGGAACATTATTGACCGTATCGAAGAAGCATGGGAGGCCGGCACTCCGGCGCTGGCCCGATATGAACCTGGTTCCTGGGGGCCACAGGCCGCCAACGAATTATTAGCTCGTGACGGCCGGACATGGGATCGGCTGGGATCAGATATTTCCCACTGATTTAGGCACGGGTCCCAAATAACTTCTCAAAACCTGATCCGCCGCCCCTCACAAAGCCGCCGGCTTTGCCGGCGGTGGCACAGTTCATGAATGCGCAGAGCCTAAACAGGCGGTTGCGGCCCCATCCCGCGCCTAACTGCCACGTCCGGTTCGACAAATTGCCGCTCTCCGCTTGTCCGAATGCTCTGAATTGTTTAGGATAGTATCCACCCTTGGGGGATGGTGTAACGGTAGCACAGCAGACTCTGAATCTGTTTGTCTAGGTTCGAATCCTAGTCCCCCAGTTTTCTGACCCATTTTGACTCGTTGTGACAGCACCGGCCAGAACGGGACA
>JAJZCT010000158.1 GCA_021828925.1 Planctomycetota bacterium | reverse complement strand
CACGGGCTATTTCTGGTTGATCCAGCGCCCGACAGGCGCTGCTTATCCCGACTCTACGGCACTGCAGGGCGCTCCGAATCCACCTGGAAATTATTATCCTTTTCCGTTCTACGGCGAAAACCTCATTAACAATTCCATTCGTTGGCCCTACGGGGGTATCGCGCCGCAATATCAATCCAAAACGGAACCTTCTGGTGTTGATGGTGGAGTCGCCCCGAGCGATATTCCGATTATCACAGACTCAATTTTGGAGACCAATGGAAACTATGTCAATTCGCCCGGTGCCTACGCCGGTGGTGCCTCGTCGCATCTCAATCCGTCAACCGGCCTACCCGAGGGAGGAAATAAGGCCTTCATGGATGGACATGTATCATGGTTTAACTTTGGAAATCCAGCCTATGTAACCAATCCGCGTTCTCCAGGGGACTGGCACATACGCGCCTCCGAGCCGGGAGCGGCGGGGACCGTTTGGTTCTTATTTTGATCACCATCAGGATGGGTCATTGGCAACCCCGACTGGCATAACGGGAAATCTTCGCTTTCTGCGAAAAGGCATGGGTAGCTGTGCAACCGATTCTCGAAGGGCCCTTGGGCGAGAGGTTGCGCGGCGCCCCAAACCGCGCCTTCACCTGTTGTTTGCCCAATTATATATAATCCCCGTGTCTTGTTCTTCCGGAGCTTGGGATGAAAATGGATGGAATGTCTCGACGTGCGGTCATTGGCATGGCATTACTGGCGGGGCTGGGGGGAGTTCGTGTGTCGGCAGCGCAGCGGGCGCAAATAACCATTAACGCCGCAGCACCCGGCCGGGCGGAAAATCCTCGTATGTGCGGGCTGTTTATCGAGAACATTTGCCATGATATTGATGGCGGTCTTTATGCGCAGATGATTCAGAATCCGGATTTTCAAAATGATGTTCCTCCCGCAGATTGCAAAGTGGTGCATGGGATGTGGCGTATGCGCAATGGCCGCATGCAATGGCCCCCGCATTTTACGCGGATGAAAAATGGTCACGCTGTGGCGTGGATCAGCCCTAATGGGCATATCCATCGGCCGCCGCCGGGCGGCCCGCTGTTAGCGTGGAAACCCATAAAATCAGGCGGTTTACCGGTAGCATTAACGCTGCAATCGCAAAAGCCGCTTTCCTCCGCCCATCCATTGAGTTTGCAAGTGAAAATAAAGGCTGCGGGCGGAGGCATCGCTAATGTGGGTTATTGGGGAATGCCCATTAAACGGGGACGCAGCTATGAGCTTTCATTTTATGCCCGTACGCCCGGCGGTCCCGTTACGCTTCAGGCCGGCCTGGCTAATGCCGGCGGCACACGGCATTTTGCCCGCACGGAAGTGACAATCCGTGGTGCGGCCTGGAAACGCTATCGGTGCCTGCTTACGTGCAACGGCTCAACGTACCACGGTGCCATGACTCTGATTTCCGGCGGTCCGGCGACGTTTCATATCAATCTGGTTTTGATGTTTCCTGTGTCACGCGCAACCGGGCACGCAGAGTTTTTCCGTCATGATATTGTTCAGTTAATTAAGCGATTGCACCCAGGCTTTCTGCGTTTCCCGGGGGGCAATTATATTGAGGGTTACTCGCTGGATGACAGTTATAACTGGCGGAAAACCGTGGGGCCGATGATTGATCGTCCCGGGCACGTTAATTACTGGGGCTATCGGGATACCGACGGATTTGGATTTTTAGGCTGGTTGGACCTGGCGCAACGCATTGATGCCGCGCCGCTGTATTGCACCAGTGCCGCCTTGCTGCATAATGCCCCTTCACTTCCCGGAACTAATCTTCAAGTGTACATACGTGAGATGCTTTCCGCCGTGGCGTTCGCCGATAATCCGGTCAATACGCGTTGGGGCGCGTTGCGCGCCAAATCAGGCCACCCCGCCCCCTTTAATCTTAAATATGTCGAAATCGGCAATGAAAATGGCGGACCTTCCTATGATCACAATTACCACATCATGGCGCGGGCATTACACAAGACTTTTCCTAAGGCAATTCCAATTGCTAATAATTGGGGTGGAATTCCCTCCGGACGCCTTAGCGTCATCGATGACCATTACTACCCGAGTCAACACTGGTTTTTGAATCACAGCAATCAATACAATGGCTATTCGCGATCCGGCCCCAAGGTGTTTGTCGGGGAATATGCTGTCGGAAATACCAAAGCGAGATATGGCGACTTCCGATCTACGCTGGCCGAGACGGCGTTTATGATCGGCATGGAACGCAATTGCGACGTGGTGCGATTGGCGTCTTATGGCGTAACGCTGGATAACGCCGGAGCAGGCCCATGCCCGATTAATCTCATCGAATTTAACGATAAAACCGCGTTTGGCCGCAGTTCATATTGGGTGCAATATCTGTTTAATCACAACAAGCCGGCCGTGGTATATCCTACGCGGGTGCAGGTCCGCGGGATCATTACGAAGCATTTACATGTGCCGCAGTTTTTTGCCGATGGGGGAATCAGTGCCGACGGAAAATATCTGATTATCAAAGTGGATAACGCATCGGGAAGCCCGATGCCCACAACCATCACGTTGAAGGGAATAAGAAAAACCGTTGGCCGCGGTACAGCTATTGTCCTCCATGAAAGCAACCCCGGCGTGGACAACACCTTTGCTCACCCTTCACGAGTTGTGCCTGAAACATCGACATTTGCTGCCGGTGCACCGGCGGTTCGTTATACGTTCAAGCCCTATTCCGTTACGGTGCTTCGGTTAGGGGTCATGCGCCCTGTGCGGAAATAAGTGAATTGGGCTGCATCCATACAGCTAGGGTTTTACGCGTCGGGCGGCACCGGTTTTGATTGCGGCTTTCTGCACGGCCGCCGCTACACGCACACTTACGTCACGGTTAAAGACGCTGGGCACAATGTATTCCGTGTTGAGTTCTTTGGGTGATATGCAGGCCGCTATGGCATGTGCCGCCGCGAGTTTCATCTCTTCATTAATTTCTCTGGCCCGTACATTCAACGCCCCGCGAAAAATTCCGGGAAACGCCAAAACGTTGTTGATCTGATTAGGATAATCGCTGCGCCCGGTGGCCATGATAAACGCTTTTCCACCCGCCTCCTCCGGCATGATTTCCGGTATCGGATTAGCCAATGCGAAAATAAAGGGATGTTTTGCCATTTTGCGTAGCGCCCTCCCGCCCAGCAATCCAGGGCCGGAAACGCCAATTAATACATGGGCGTTTTTCAGTGCGTCTTCAAGCGATCCGCTCGCGTTATGTACATTGGTATGCTGCGCCAGCCATAGTTTATTATCCTTGAGTCCTTCGGCACGACCTTCATGAATAATGCCTCGCCGGTCACACACCAGAATATCCGTGGCGCCGGCGTTAAGCAGTATTTTCGCGATGGCGGTACCGGCCGCACCGGCTCCGGCGATGACAATTTTAAGCTCCGGGAGTTTCTGGCCGGTCAGCCTTAGTGCGTTGATCAGGGCCGCCAGTACGACCACTGCGGTTCCGTGCTGATCATCATGAAATACCGGAATATCCAGAATTTCCTTCAGCCGATTTTCAATCTCAAAGCAGCGCGGGGCCGAGATGTCTTCAAGATTAATACCGCCGAAACTTACGGCCGCGGCACTGACAACGCGCACAATTTCATCGGTATTTTTGGTATTCAGACACAGCGGCCAGGCGTCGATATTCGCAAATTCCTTAAAGAGCATGGCTTTGCCTTCCATCACCGGCATGGCGCCTTCAGGTCCGATGTCCCCCAGGCCCAGCACGGCGCTGCCGTCACTGACCACCGCCACAGAATTTCCTTTGATGGTCAATTGCCATGCTTTGGCGTGATCCTCGGCAATGGCCATCGAAACACGGGCTACTCCCGGCGTATAGGCCATGGAAAGGGTATCGCGCGTGGTGATGGGGACTTTATTTTGAATGCCGATTTTCCCACCCAGATGCAGGAGAAATACCCGATCGGATACCTGCACTACTTTGACTTTTTTGATCTTGCGCACTGCGTCGACAATGTGCTGGATATGCTCCTGATTCCGCGCTCGGACAGTAATATCTCGTGTCATGGTTTTGGAATCGCTGGATACAATATCCACCGCACCGAGATCAGCACCAAATTTTCCGATGATCTGTGTAATGCGCGAAAACATACCAATGCCGTTGGGATAGCTCAACCGCATGGTAAAAGTGTAATTTACCGACGGTCCCGATTGAATTGCCATAATGTTATGACTCCCTGTCAGATAAAAGCATTCATGTACCAAGCTCAATGCCACACGCACCAAGCCGCCCATCCAACCTCGTCGGAACGTATATAATCATACCGCCGCCGCTCCCGCAACTGAAAAACGATGGTACTGATCAGCGGCGCATTACGCAAATGAAGTTTTCGCCGGCGAATGGTGTCGCGCGCGGCCATATTTCCTGGTCATACGGCCGTGCAGGGAAAACTTCACCTTACCAGGGAGAGTTAATGTTTCCCGGCACATAGCGGGCCAGCACTGCCGTGCTCCAGGGCCGCAGATGCAGTGTCAGCGTCTTGCCGATTACCGCATAACCCGCTCCGCGCTTCATCAAAATTGGCCGCCCTTTGCCGTCGGCTGTTGGCGGATAATCCAGTCGCATTTGCCGCGGACTCAAATAATTTAAGAGATGATGGCCACGGTCAGAATTAAAAATCGGCAAGCGGATTGTGTGCCCCACCGCACTACGGTTGATAATGACATAAACATTCTGTTTTCCCAAACTGCGATAGAAAGCAAAGATGTTGCGCCGCGGGTAGGCCAATAATTGACCATAAAAACCAAGTTGCAGCGCCTTGAGTTGCCGCCGCATTGCAATGGCCTGCCGATAAAATTCCAGTACCCGTTCATGCACGCGCACATCCGGTGCGTCATAGGGTTCCAGGTCTTTCCAAACCATCGGCTGGCGATCCGCCGGATCGCTGGCGCCCCACATGCCTACTTCATCGCCGTACCAGACGCACGGCGCGCCGACAAAACTCATTTGAAAGGCCGCCGTTTGCTCCAGGCGGCGGTACGCCTCCGGAGTCGGCTCGCCGGCGTTGTAATGCGGATTGGTTTGCAGCCGGTCGTTGGCATTAAAATTCAGCAGTGGATTCATAAATCGGGACACGAATCGGTCGGTGTCCTGACTATCAATAATATTCATCTGATCGAGGTCTACCTGATATGGATAATAGTCCAGCAACCGCATCAATCTGTTGCCGAAACGTTTGGGGCCGATGCCCGGCAGATTTTCCCCGCGTTTGTCAGCGAAATAATTGGTGGCGATCGTGGCGAATGGATAATTCATCACCGCGTCAAACTGATTGCCTTTGTTAAGCCACGCTTGCGCCGGGGGCCATACTTCTCCAATAATAACGGCCTTAGGATTGATTTTTTTCACCAGCTTTCGCCAGGCAATCCAATAAACATGCGGGACATCCGGGGCGGTATCAAGTCTGATTCCATCCACACCGTTGGCGGCATTACCGTTGGGGGCCAGCCAGCGTTTAGTGGCGGCAAACATATAATTGCGAACCCCTTTGACTAAGCCATAGCGTTTGCTAAGCGCAAACATCGGCATGGAGCCATCCACGCCGTCCCAAGCCTTGTACTTCACCGGCGGTCCCCAACTGATAATCTGAAACCAGCCGGCGTAAGGCGATTTTCGGCCGTATTTCAAGACATTCTGGAAGGGGCCGAAATTTTTTCCGCAGTGACCGAACGGAATATCGATAATCACCTTGAAGCCTTGCTGGTGCGCTACTTTTATGAAGTGCAAAAATACTTTATCCGATGCCGACCATTGCCACGTTTCAGGATTTAACGGATTTTCCCCGTGCAATTTTTCCAGAGATCCTTTGACCCCGAATCCGTCATCAACATGGATAAAACTGGAAGGATCATATTTGTGAATGCTTGGTGATTCAAACACCGGTGTGAGATACAAACTATTTACTCCCAGACGGCGCAAATAGGGCAATTCATCCTGAATGCCCTGTATATCACCCCCATAGAACCGGTTATATACATAACTATAAAAGTTGCCATGTTCGCCGGCGGGGCGGTACGGCTTGGTCCAAGGCCAGCGCCAGGGAATATGCGGGGACGGATCATTGACTTTGTTCCCGTTGCGAAAGCGTTCGGGAAATATCTCGTACCAGATCGCCCGTTTTGCCCAGCCGGGCGTGACAACCGCGGATCGCATCATTGTCTGGTAGGGGTGCTGTTCCGCGGCTTGGGCCCAATGGTACAAATATCCGTCCGCGACGTAACACGTGGCGGAGCCGTGCGTGAGTGCGAAGTAATAGTTAATCGATGGCGTTGGAACATGAAGTATGGTCCCCCAGGTACAACTGCCCAGATGGGTAAAGTCTTTTCGCAATGGATAGACTTTTACGGCAGCGTCCGGCTGAAGAACATCCACAAGCCCTTTAGAAAGTGCGCCGCGTTGTGCCGTGAATTCCAGGCGCAGATAATGCCGTGAAACCACATCCATCTGATTCATGTTTTCAGGATTAAATGAAATGGCCGCCGGGTTGATGTTATCAGCAGGTGGTGCGGGCATGATTTGCCAAGGCGAGGCGATGCGCACTTGTGAATTTTCGCCACCCTGGCCGTCGCTGATATTGAGCTTCGGATTTGCCGCGGGATCGTTGATCCAATGGTTGCCATTCAGCACAAACTTGTAGGCATGCAGTCCCGGAGACAATAGCACGCTGGTTGCCCAACGCCCGTCGGCGCTTTGCCGCATCGGATTGGCGGTGGGCGACCAGTTATTGAAATCTCCCGCCACATTGACACTGCGCAGGTGCGTTCCAGCGGGGGGTTGATACGCAAAAACATGCCGGAGTTTCACCGGTATGACCGCGAGCTTCTCCGGCGATGCCGAAGCGTTTGCCGCGTATGCGGCCCCAGCGACTGCCAATACCCCCACCAAGGCTGCGGTAAGAATGGCAGTTGTTTTACAGGCGGTACAAATGGTGGAGCAAACAGTTCGAAAAGTCATGGGTAATTCCTGATAACGCCATAATAAAAAATCCTGGCGGAGGCGTCCCGCCATAGCAGCTGGGCTGAAAAAGTTATCGCGTGCGCACAATACTGGTAGATTCGCGCAGCACCAGATGCGTGGGCAGCACATCCGCGACACGATCCACTTTGCCACGAATCCGGCTCACCAGCCGTTCACACGCCGCTACTCCCAATTCATAAAGGGGTAAATGCACCGTGGTTAAGCTGGGATTGGCATAGGCCAGATGTTGAATATCATCAAAGCCCACCACCGAGATATCCTGCGGCACTTTATGTCCGTGCTCCACAAGATACCGTATCGCGCCCAGCGCCATTTTAGAT
>JAJZCT010000157.1 GCA_021828925.1 Planctomycetota bacterium | reverse complement strand
CCATCTTGAGTGTATTGGAGAAATCAACCAATACCGACCGCCGCCGAGGCGTGCCGGATTGTCGGTGGCAGAAAGTATATCCGTGTTGTAGAACGTGATGAGGATAAACATGGCCAATGCCCCGTCCGCGCGTACCGTAGCTGAATTAAAAAAAATGTCGTATCAACCCTGTTCCGTCAAAGACGAGCTGCGGCGTAATGTCATCGCTGCTTTGCGCAGCGGCAAACAGTTGTTTCCGGGTATTGTCGGCTATCGGGATACAGTCATACCAGAAATGGTCAATGGTATTCTGAGTCGGCATGACATGCTGTTTCTCGGCCTGCGCGGGCAGGCCAAAACGCGGCTCTTGCGAATGCTGCCGGATTTATTGGATCCCTGGATTCCCGTTCTTGCGGAGTGTGAAATACCGGATGATCCGCTGAACCCTCATTTAGCAACCGGGAAAAAGATAGTTGCCGAGCAAGGCGATAAGGCGGCCATAGAATGGGTGCATCGGAGCAACCGTTACCATGAAAAACTGGCCACGCCCGATGTTACCATCGCTGATTTAATCGGGGAAATTGATCTGGTGCGCCATGCGCAGGGACGCTATTTATCCGATGAAAGCACCATGCACTTTGGCTTGATCCCGCGGTGTAACCGCGGCATTTTCGCCATGAACGAACTGCCTGATCTGGCACCCAAAATTCAAGTCGGGCTTTTTAATGTGCTGGAAGAGCGCGACGTGCAGATTCGCGGCTACCCCATTCGCCTGGATCTGGACCTGTGCATGGTATTTTCCGCCAACCCCGAAGATTACACCAATCGCGGCCGCATTGTCACACCGCTGAAAGACCGTATCGGCACGGTGGTGCGAACCCATTATCCGCATACGATTGGGGAAGCAATTAAAATCACCCGGGAAAATGCGTGGCTGGAGCGCGACAGCGGCGTCAAGGTGACTGTTCCGCTTTATATGCATGAAATTCTGGAGGAGTTTGTCCGCATGGCGCGGCACAGCCCGCATATTAATCAGGCCAGTGGCGTAAGCGTTCGATGTTCGATTACCAATACGGAAAATCTGGTCAGCTCCGCCGAGCGGCGCGGCATTGTTCATGGGGAAAACACGGTTATCGCTCGGGCGGATGATCTGCCGTTTATCCATGCCAGTTGCCGGGGAAAAATTGAACTCATGCTCGCGGAAGGCGAATCCGCGGAAGATAAACTCGTGACATCCCTGATCGGCGAAGCCGTGAAGCTGGTGTTCAGCCGACAGGGTGATCTTGAGGCTTTTGATGACATTTGCCTGCAATTCAAAGGGGGCTTAACGCTGCAGGTTGGGGATGAAGTTTCCACCAGCACCATGCTGGAAAATTACGCGCATATCAAAGGCCTGAAAGCCGCCGCGGCGCGGATGGCCGGGAAATTGGATATGTCCCCGGATGATCCGGCATCACTGGTAAGCGCCGGCGAATTTATTCTGGAAGGCTTGTATGTCAATAACCGCCTGAGCAAAGTCAATATGCCGGGGAAAACCTTTTTCCGGAAGTAAGCGTAGACTGTAAAAAAGACCGCGGATTACGCGGATTACGCGGATAAACACCGGGCTTTCTTTCGCCATCGCCTATCGGCTGACGGTTGGCTCATGACAACAAACTCAAGAATTCTTCAAGCGTCATACCGCTGGACCGCACAAGGCTTCGCAATGTGCCTTTGGCTACTTCACGGTGATCCGGGATCGATAGCGTTGCCAGGTGACCGCTTTTAATTAAGATAATATGACTTCCACGCTGACGTGCCTGCTGCCAGCCGCCTTTACAGAACGCCCGAACAACCTCGCGGCCACTGCTCTGAAAATTCGCCAGACCTTCGCAACCGCGAATAAATATGGCCTTTTTTCATCCTGCGCGGGTGAGGCTTCGCATCATGGGAGACTAACTCCTAGCTCCTGCGTTCTCGTCGGTTGGTGCGTGTTCTGGAATTGTGCTCGACTCTCGCAGAACCGCGGCCAGCGGGCTGGCCAGCTTACCCTGTCCCCTGTAACCTTCCCCGCCTGCGGCTAATCGGCTGGCGCGGAGCTTTGCTGCGCCGGGACAACTGGTGTTTTTTGGAAATGGCCCCAGGTCAGGAAGAAGATGATGATTGCGGTTGTGGCAGCTCCGGAAAGTTGCACCATCCAGTCAATCCAGCCGTGGGGCTTGGCCAGGTAATGGATGCTTAAATAGAGCGTGGCGGCAGCGGTCAGCAGGGCCATTATTCCGCTTACGATATTTCCGATGATGCGTCTGCTGTTCATAACCACCGTACTTCCTGTTTCAGGCGCGGCTTTAATGGTAATACTTTAACAGTTGCAACTTCATGAGTATTTCCGCGGTGTCCAGTTGCGTGTCAAAGGCCTTTTGCGGCGGAACCTTAAAGGCGAACGGGCTGGTCTTTGCAGTAGTTTTGCCTGGGCCGGCAATCAGGTCATCGTTCAACCATGTTGCCTGCAGTTCCTGCAACTGCAATGGCGAAAACCAGACGGCGACATTGGGTTTCACGCCCCACACGCGGGCGTAGGGTTGCCGTTGAATGCACTCGCCATCAGGCAAATAATAATACTGTTCGGTGAGTTTGAATTCCGCGGTGTCGTTTTCGCCGATGGGGATCACATTTTGTACACAGCCTTTGCCATACGTCCGGTGGCCCACGATCAGCGCGCGGTGGTGATCCCGCATGGCTCCACTGAAAATTTCCGAGGCGCTGGCGCTATCCTGATTCACGACCAGAATGACCGGCATATCCGCTGGAATCAGCGGGGAACCCTGGGCCGACCAGGCTTCCGGCGGGGCGGTGCGGCCGCGGGTGGAAAGTATGGTGCCCTGCCTGATAAACATATTGCACATGCGCACTGCGGTATCCAGATATCCGCCGGGGTTATAGCGCAGATCAATAATAAGTCCGTGCATGTGTTCTTTGAGCAATCGTTTGAGAACTTTCTTTAACTGTTGGGCGGTATCCGCCTGAAACTGCGTTACCCGGACATACGCAATGCCTTCCCTGGGGTCAATCATAAAGCGCCACTTTCCATTAGCCGGATTACGGGCGAAGCCTTTAATGGAACGAACGTGAATAATCGCACGCTTAAGATGGAAAATCAGCAGTTTTGGATCTGTGCCGCGGCGAATTCCCAGCACAACTTTGGTGCCCGGCTTTCCCATGATCTTGCGCACTACCGTGTTAATGCCCAGCCCCAGCATGTTTTGACCATTTACCGTGACAATCACATCCCCGGCTTGGATCCCGGCTTTGTAAGCAGGGGTGCCGCTTAGTGGTGAAACTACCTGCAGGAGGCCGTTGTCCATTCGGATCTGTATGCCGACGCCGCCGAATTGTCCCTCCATTTCCTTATTAAAGCCCTGCACCTGACTGGGCCAGAACGGCATGGTGAACTTATCAGTCTTTTCCATGCATCCTTCGGTAAATTCCTTAATCAGCACCGGCAGGGGCAGTTTTACCGTGCTTTGATCCACCGTCACCAGTTCACTCCACAGGCGAATCATACCCAGAGAGTCAATGGGTTTATTGGAGGTTGTGCGTTTAAGCAGGGTATTGATTTCCGATACAAATTGATCCCGTTGGGCGGTGTGCTTTAAACCGGGAAATGTATCGCCCAGCATCGGTGTGTCGGCCATCAGTTTGACCAGGTGCAATCCGCCGGTCAGCAGCGTATTGTAGGTGATGGGCAATACCCAGTCGTGCTCGGTAAGTTCCAAAGACTCAACCAGCATATCCTGATGAATGCCTTTAACCGTGTGCTGCCACCGGGAATAGACCGGTGCCTGGTTCTGCTGTTCCTCTTTGATTTTCGGTTTGGGGGCGGTGGATGGCTTTTTGAAGGCATGATCTTTGGCCAGCTTGGCCTGCATGGCAAAAAATTCCTTAGGCGTATACGTTGCCAGCAACATGGTGCGGCGAATCACGCGGTGCAAATCCCGATGATATTTCCGGGAAATGCGGTACATGGTATTGAGCTGATTATACAACTGCAGAGATTCCAGCCAGCGGTGCTGCTTGTCAAACTGCGCCGCTTTTGCCGCAATTTGCGTAGTCAGCGTGCCAACCCATGGCTGCTTTTTAAATCCGGTTTTATCTGTTGAGAATCCGTAGGCGGTGAGCATATATTCAAACGCGGGAATAAGTTTTTTCGCCTTAAAATCCTTCTGCCCGGTGGCCAGCGATTTTTTATAAAACTTCTCATTGGCAACGCGGGCCTGTGACATCGTTGTCACATACTTTTGCCGCCAGCGGTTGATCATCGTGGCATCCGTTGTGGCCGAAGCCGCAGGGGCCAAAGTCGCCAGAGCCGCCAGATTTTGGGAATGGATCAAAGCGCTGACCTTTTCGGCATAGCTTTCCGCGGGTGAGGCGGTAAGAATCGTGGCGGCAGGCGCCGCCGCCAATGTATGAGATTTATCCGTCACACAACTCATTAAAAGCATCAGAACCGCCAGAACCGAAAGTCCCGGCAATATTCCACAATTAGCCCTCAAGGCCTCGATACCGGATCGCGTGCGTTTGTGCATGAAAATCACCTGATCAGACGAACATAAACCCGCGGAGTTCCGATTTTCCGCCAGGGTAAGCAATCCTGTGCCGTCGCTTTCATCGGTCGCACACGCCACTGGAATCCGCATGTTAACTATACGCCGGAACTCCGGTCAAGGGACAAGAATTTTATTCAAATCGGTAATATGTCCAAAAAAGTCGGGAATGGTTATGCTGGTGTTGAGGAATTCCGGCGAAAATCCGGTATGATGGCCGTCTGCTGAATCCTGTTAAGGAACGTCCCATGCGTATAGCCGTCCAAACCTACACCCTGCGGGATCAGATGACCAGTGACTTCTGGGGCACGTTGCGGAGAATTGCGGCCATGGGTTACGCCGGCGTGGAACTCACCGATGTACGCGGCATCATGCGGGCGGAAGACCTGCAAAGCCGCCTGGAAACCATGAGCCTCTGCGTGGTAGGTGTGCACGTGAGCCTGGAGCAAATTGAATCAGAGCTGGACGAAGTTCTGGATTATTACAGCGAAGTTGGCGTCGATCACATTACGGTTCCTTATGTGCCGCAAGAGCGGCGCAACACAGCCCACGACTGGATGGCATTGGGCGGCTTGTTATCCGAGGCAGGCTCGCGCGCCCGTGAGCGCGGCATGATCCTAGGCTACCATAACCATGATTTTGAGATGAAAAAATATGATGGCGTGACGGGTCTTGATATCCTGCTGCGTGCGGCTGATGCGCGGAATCTCCAATGGGAGCCTGACACGTTCTGGATACAGTACGCAGGAGAAAACCCCGTTGAATATATCAAGCGTTATGCCGGTCGCATTGGGTTGATGCATATAAAAGATATGACCGTCGGCGCGGAAAAAAAGTTTGCCCCCGTCGGATCGGGAATTTTGGACTGGTCGGTCATTATTCCCGCCGCCAAAACCGCCGGGATTCCCTGGCTGATCGTGGAGCAGGATGATTGCTATGGAGCCTCACCGCTCGACATCATTGCGGAATCCCTGCACAATATTAAGAACATGAAGTTGGCTTGAGGTCGCTTCAGTAAATCGGATATAAAGCGTATTCTCCGGTGCGCCGGGGAATGATAAAACTATCCTTCCGGAGTATAGCCATGAGTCAAACATCACCGCCGACAGTTGTTTATCAGAACCTTGCGCCAAAATCCCATCCTTTTTTCAAGGCGCTTCTGATTGCGCTGCTTTTGCTTTCGCTGGCGGCCAATGTGGTGTTGCTTTTGGCTTTGGCGGGCACGGTATCACTGAAGACCGCGTTGATGCCGTCGGATCAATTGGAAATGAGAATTGTACGTCATGGCAGCTCGGATCAGATTGCATTGGTGCATATCAGCGGCCTTGTGGATGGCGCCATGGTAAAATCAGTTACCGCGCAACTCCGGGCGATTGATCGTGATACGACCATTAAGGCTGTGGTCGTGCGGGTGGATTCACCCGGCGGCGGCGTCACCGATGCCGACGAGATTTACCATGCCCTGCAAAGACTCCGCTCCGATGGAAAATCCATTGTTGTCAGTATGGGAGCCTTGGATGCCAGCGGCGGATATTACATCTCCATGGCGGGCCAGCAACTATTTGCGGAACCGACAAGCATCGTGGGCAGTATTGGCGTTATGATGCCGGGGTTCCAAGTCACCGATTTGATGAAAAAAATTGGCGTGACACCTGAGTTTCTCACAAGTTCCGCCGCGGTTTGGAAAGAGGCCGGGTCACCGTTTTCCGACTACACCCCCGCGGTAAAAGCTTATCTCATTGATATGCTCAATACCGACGCCGCCCGTTTTATCAATATTGTCAAGACCGGACGATCAACGCATCTTAAGGTGCCCATTACCAAAGTGGCTAATGGAAAAATCTGGGCCGCTCCGCAGGCGCTGAAACTGGGACTTGTGGATCACATCGGTTATTTATCCGCGGCATACCATGCGGCAGCCAAACTGGCCGGCATTTATAATCCCACAGTCGTGGAGTTTCATCGCCCCGCGAGTCTGCTGGATTTCATCAATGCGCAAGCGGCGGCAAGCCGGCCCAAAATGCAGCTTAGCCCGCATCTGATTTATGATCTGGTTAAGCCGCGCATGGAATATTTGTACATTCAGTAAGGAACAGGTCCCCGATAGCCCCCAGCCCAGACTTGCCCTCCCTCACATAGCCGCCGGCTCTGCCGGTGGTGCCGCCGTATAAGCCCATGGCAGCTACTATTGCCCCTTCAGCATCGCCAGATATTCCATATTGCCGCGTTGTCCGACAATCGGACTTGGCACAATCGCCTGCACCGTCCATCCGCTTTGCCGAATGTCGGAAATGACACGGGATAATTCCGCGTGTGACTGTTCCGGCGTCAGCACCCCGCGCTGGATTTTGGCGATTTGTGATTCGTAATGGGGTTTAATCAGTGTAACAATAACGCCTGTGGGCTTAAGAAGGGTTCGCGCCGCGGGAAGAATTTTGGACTGTCGCGTCCAGCCCGTGTCAATGGTAATAATATCCATCAGTTCCGGCAGTTGTGTATGCAGAGCGTTTTGGCGTTCCATTACTACCACGCGCGGATTTTTGCGAAGCGTCCAGGCCAGTACACCGTAACCGGTGTCAATGGCGTAGACTTTCGCAGCTCCGTTTTGCAGCAGGCAGTCAACAAATCCGCCGACGTTGCTTCCCAAGTCGGCGGCCGTCAGGCCGGTGACGTTCATTGAAAAGGATCTTAGCGCAGCACTTAGCTTTAATCCTGCGCGGGATACAAAATTTTCTTCCAGTCCTGTTGTCAGGGGCACTAGCCTGACTTCCCCCTGTCATGAGCAAAAGTCCTTGATTTACCGCCTTTCCGCGGCAATGCACTTGCTACATTCAACCCGG
>JAJZCT010000156.1 GCA_021828925.1 Planctomycetota bacterium | reverse complement strand
CCGAGCACTCCCGCACCGTGGCGTCCATGTAGCCACGAGAAAGAAGCTGCCGACAAGACGCAAACAGCGTTGATTTTACTGCCTGATATCGCTGTGCGAAGCACCGATTTTAGCTGGAACATCCGATGGAGCATGGGCTGGAGCGGATGACTGGTGGATTTCCACTTTAATTGCGGCTGATTAAGGAAATGCACGCCAAACTCATGGCCGGCGGGCGGGGAGAAAATGCCACACCCGGTGAATTCAGGCGCAGCCAGAATTGGATCGGCGGTACCCGTCCAGGTAACGCGATGTTTGTTCCTGCGCCGCCGGAACATGTTATGTCGTGCATGGGTGATCTGGAATTGTTCCTCCATGACCGGCCCGCCCCGATGTCCGCTTTGCTGAAGGCGGCACTGGCGCACGTCCAGTTTGAGACCATTCATCTCTTTCTGGACGGCAACGGACGGCTGGGCCGGCTGTTGATTACCCTGATCCTGTGCGACCAGAAAATCCTGCGCGAACCGCTGCTGTATTTGAGCCTCTACTTAAAAAAGCATCGTACGCGCTATTACGAATTGCTCAACCAAGTTCGCACCGATGGGAACTGGGAGCATTGGATGGACTTTTTTGCCGACGCAGTTGCCCAGACCGCTGAACAGGCCGTTGGCACCGTCCGGCTTCTTAAGAAACTTCAGATCAACGACCGTGCGCGTATCAGTGGGCTTGGCCGCATTTCCGCCAGTGTGCTGCGGGTGCATGAATCGTTGACCGAACGGCCCGTTGCCACCGTCCGCCTGTTATCACGCCGCAGCAGCCTCAATGTCGTTACGGTTGGAAAAAGCCTGACGCACTTGAAGGAACTGGGCATCGTCACCGAACTTACCGGCCGGCGGCGCAACGGGGTGTTCACGTATCACCACTATCTGAAAATCCTCAATCAAGGCATTGAGTAAATCACGGCGACGGAAGTGCGGTGCTGCAGAAGTTGCACGGGGTGTGGCGATGTGGATGGCTCGCCCGTTAAATCGGGCTGGTGCTTGCGGCGGGCCGCTGGGGGCCGGTAATATCATCGGCGATGCAAAGGTGTATTGGAATTTTTGCGGGTTTATGTCTAGCCATTCTGCTGGCCGGCGTCGCCGGATGTGCTGCGACGCATCAGTGGCCGCCGGGGCTGACTTCGGCGGCTCGCCGGCAATTAAAAGCCATGCCCGCTATCGCTACGCCCTGGCCGGACGGCCCGCCCGGTGGAGAGCTTATCCAAACCGCACACTATCGCATTTACACCACCATTGATAGTCCACTGCAACAGCGGTTGATCGCCCGGGTGCTGGAGGCCGATTACGCCCGGTTTTTCCGCCTTGTGCCCCATGCTGCCCCAAGGTTGCCAATGGTTGGATATGTGTTTCGTAACCGCGGGCAATGGGCGCGCTACACGCGACGCGTTACCGGCTCGCAGGCACGTGTTTATCTGCACATTGATGCCGGTGGGTTTGAACGCAACGGCGTGTTTGCCGCTTATCGCTCCAATGTGGCGGAGATATTATCCGTCCTGGCCCATGAAGCGTGGCATCAGTTCAGTTTTCTGGCACTAAGGGACCACTTGCCCGCATGGCTTGACGAGGGGCTGGCCACACAATGTGAAGCAATGCGGTGGCGGAATGGATATCCAGTCTTTACGCCCTGGCTTAATGCCGCGCGATGGGAAGTGCTCCGTCATGCCATTGAACGGCGGCAATTGCTGGCGTTGCCGGCATTGGCGGGCACGCAAGCAGGCAGCGTTTTGATGCACAACACTGCTTATATCCAAATCTATTATGCGGAGGTCTGGTCATTGATGCTTTTCCTCGAACACAGCCGCTACCGCCCGGAGTTGCTGGAGCTTTTGACCATGGCGGAGAAGGGGCAACTCAACAAACTCCTGATTGGATCAGGTCTGACCGCGGCGGATAAAGCAGACCTCTCATTGCGCTGGAACCGTGTTGCCGGGAAAGTGTATCTGCGGCACTTCTTTACTTCTCATCCGCATCTGAAACAGCGTTACGTCGCATTTATCGATCGCCTGGTAAAATCCTGGCCTCCGGCGAAACCGGAGTATACTGCTTTGCGAACCGCACGAGGCTCAAAGTCATGATGCTGGCATGGACTCTTTTTATCGTCCTTGCCGTGATGACTCTGGCATTGGATGTTGTCATTCCTCAAACCGCGGTTGGCACAAATGCCTTCAAGCGTGCGGCGGTGCTGTGCTCGCTGCCGATTTTCCTTGCTCTCGTATATGGCGTTTACCTGCACTTTGCCTTTGCCATCAGCCCCGCGGAGCCTTTGGATGCCGCTTCGCAACCGGTTTTAACTTTCAGTACCGGATATCTGCTGGAACTGGGATTAAGCGCGGATAACGTGATGATGTTTATTATCATGCTGCGCGCATTAAAAATTCCCGCTGCTGATCAGAACCTGGTCATGTTCTGGGCCATTATTCTGGCACTTGTGGTGCGTGTGGCATTGATTCTTACCGGTCTGGCGCTGGTGCGTCGATTCCATCTGCTGTTCTATTTTATGGGGGCATTTCTCCTGCTGGCGGGGGTACTGATGTTTTTTGAACGCGATGGCGAACGCGGCATGGCAGAGCGCCTGGTGAACCTCTCAAGCCGATTTCTTCCTATCAGCCCGAAATACGCCGGTCGGCAAATGGTGGTTTTAAGCAATGGGCGCCGCTGTATGACGCCGCTGCTGCTGGCGATCATACTTGTAGGGCTGGTGGATGTGCTGTTCGCATTTGATTCCATCCCGGCGGTTTTCGGTATTACCAGCGATCCGCTGATTGTTACAAGCAGCAATGTCTTTGCCGTGCTGGCGTTGCATCGGCTCTATTTTATCATGGCTCCACTAATGGACCGCTTGCGGTTTCTGGAGACCGGACTGGCACTGATTCTACTGTTTATCGGCGGCAAGATGCTTTTGCCGCTGCTTGGCACTTTCCTGCCGCCGGTGCAAATAAGCACAACTGCTTCACTGCTGGTCATTCTGGCGATTCTGCTTTCAGCGGCCGGAGCGTCGTTTTTTCTCCCGGCCAAAAAGAAATAAGGGCTTTACACGCCGTTAACCAAATACTCAAGGCAAATTTACGCCATGCTCACAATATGCTCACGATGCACCGCTACACTACCCTTGCGTTCGCTTTCCAAAACGCATCACCCACCTCTCTTCCGCCTGAAGCCCCGGTTCCCCGCCGAGGGCTTCTTTTGCGCACAGCATTACCCCGCGATTTTCAGGCGATCCTGTAAATGGGCTTTCCATGTTTCGCTGATCGCGGAATCGGTGATAATCAGATCCAGATCCTCAATGGAACACACGCGAGCCAGGCCTTTGCGGCCGAATTTGCCCGCATCAGCCAGCAGAATTTTTCGCGCCGCCTGCTTCAGGGCGAGCTTTTCAATCTGCACCATGGCCAGATTGGTATTGAAAATATCCGTTTCATAAATCCCGGCAACAGAGAAAATCATGACATCGGCATGAATTTCCGCCAGCGCCTGCATGGTAATCGGGCCTACCATTACCCCGGATCGCGGATACATTGCCCCGCCCAGTACCAGAAGCTCCACGCCTTCATCATTGGTGAAATGATTGGCCACCGTCAGAGAGTTGGTAACCACCTGTAACGGCCGGACCTCCAACTGCTGCACGGTGTAATGAATCGTTGAGCCGCCGTCAAAATAGACGGTCATACCGGGTTCAATCATGGCGGCGGCGGCTTTTCCAATGGCGCGTTTTGCATCCACCTGTTCCTGCATGCGCTGATCCAAGTCCAGCATGGCCGGGGACCGGCCGCGGAATAAAACGCCCCCACGCGTGGATTCAACAACACCCTGCCCGCACAGGGCATCAACATCCCGCCGTACCGTCGAACTTGATACGCCAAGTTCCTCCGCCAGTTGTTCCAGCGAAGCGCTCTGCCGCGTCCGCAGGATATCAAGAAGTTTTTTCTGGCGATCCACGATCAGCATACGGTTGTCCAAGTGGGTTATTTGATTTTGCCCCAGGTTTCTTCCAGCGCCCGCGCGCTGGCCTGAATGCCCGCAATTTCCTTGGGCCAAAGTTCCGGCTCCAGCGTTGCTTCCACGCCGGAACTCCCTACCACCGTGGGAACACTCAGGCATACATTTTTAATTCCATATTGCCCCCCAAGCTGACTGCTGACCGGTAAAATCCGCTTGCGATCCAATGCGATGCAATGAATCACTTCCGCAATACTTAAGCCCACCGCATATCCCGCGCCACCCTTGAGTTTGATTACTTCCGCTCCGGAAGTCTGGGTTTTTTTGAAAATCTCAGCCTGTTGCGGTGGCGTGAGCATTTTGATCAGCGGCATTCCCGCCACCGTCGCGGTGCTCCAGATCGGGGTCATGGAATCACCATGTTCACCCAGGATCACCGCATCAACCTGCGTGGCTGGAAGATTTTTAGCCGCGGCAATCAGGGAGCGGAATCGTGTGGTGTCCAGTACCGTACCCAGACCAATGACCTGTCGGGCCGGCCATCCCAGATATTCAATGTTCAGTCGCGTCAGTACATCAACCGGATTGGAGACCACAACAAAAATGCACTGCTTTTTAACACCTGCGCCCTTGAGTGAATCCAGTACGCTTTTATATAACGAAACATAGCGGTTAATGAGATCCAGGCGGGATTCATCCGGCTTGCGGCGTAAGCCCGCGGTGATGCAGATGACATCAGAATTCGCCGCACCTTTGATGTCGGTGGCGTAAATGCTCTGATCTCCCGCCAGCGATGCGCCATGCAGCAAATCCAGCGCCTCCCCGGAGGCCAATTCCGCGTTGGCATCCACCAGAGCAATTTCCCGGACAATGCCCGCGCATTGCAGCGCATAGGCCGCATTGGAACCCACGCGACCGCCGCCGCCAATGATCGTAACTTTCATAAAAGGTCCTTTCGTTCAATGTTGCTGTTCGTCGGCAGCACCGATGCCGGCCTATCATGCCATCCCGGCGCACCGGGCCAGATTTCATCCCGGCATCCCGGGACCGGTTCCAGCAATCACCGCAATCCGGCCATAATCTGATCCGTCATTTTCTGCACCATATCTTCCAGCTTGTCTTCGGTAATAACCGGACCGACGGATTCAATATGGCCATCGCTCTGGCAGGCGCAGACGCTTTGCGTCGGTGCGTCAAACGATGACAGAAACGGCTGATTTTCCGCGCCGATGCAGCCGGTTACGGCACAAGCCAGGCGTTGATCGGGCATGCCGAATTTTTCTTTCACCTTCAGCAGGTCCACCATTTCCTGCTGCGACAATTGATTGATTCTGCCGAGTTGCCGGGTTAACAGCAGAATCCGGCAGTACGCATCCAGAATTTCCAGCTTGTAATAAGCGCCAATCAGCGATGTATCAAAACAGACCGAACCGTGGTTGCCCATCATGACCGTGTTGGTGTCTTTCGTAATCAATGCGACCACGGATTCGCCAAGCTCCTTGTAACTCGGCGTGGTATATTTGGCCATGGGCACTTTACCCAGGAACACTTCCGCCTCCGGGTGAATGCCTTCCGGAATCGGGATATTGGCCATCGCAAACGCGGTGGCGTGCGGCGGGTGCGAATGTACCACGGCTTTAACATCCGCGCGAGCCTTGTAAATCTGCAGGTGCAGCAGCACTTCACTGGTGCGCTTCATTTTGTTCTGCTTGTCAATCTGGTTCCCATCCATATCTACGACGGTAATTTGATCCGGCGTTAAAAAGCCTTTGGATACCCCCGTGGGTGTGCAGAGAACCCGATCTTCACCGATGCGGACACTGTGATTGCCTTCATTGCCGGCACAGTAACCCCGCATCCAGATGCGATGGCCCACATCGCACATTTCCTGACGGGCGTGAAACAAATTCTGCATAAATCACCTCATATACATTCGTATTGTTCAAGGCCGCCGTCTTATCGGCAGGCGGCCAGTTCCGTTAACTGACTTTCAACATCTTTTGGGGCTCTTCCGCTGGAAGTCAGAAATAACCCGATCAATTCCGCCATCGATTTAAACCCATGATGCGGATATTCCATCACCAGTACATTGGCTCCCAACTGCTCCATGCCCTCCTGCACGGCCTGTCGGCAGGTTCCGACAATCGCCCGAATATTGGCACACCGGTTGGCCAGACACACCGCCCGTGCCGCCGATGGCACGAACAGCACCGCCAATCGGGTCTGTCCGCCGGAAAATTCTTTTGCTACCGCCCTTATAACGGCCGGCAATTGCTGGCTGGCCGAAGTGCGCACGTCCGCCACGGCCCGGCCGCGCAGTTGTTCAATGGCTCTGGCCGCCGACGGACAATGCCCCTGCATCCAATAAATCCAGGCTGCGGCGGCCGGCGTTTTGGGTGCCGCTGAAATGGTCTGTATTTCCAGCCTCCGCTGTCTGGCCATATCCATGGCCAGCGGCGAAAGTTGCGCTCCCGGTGCCAGATAAATCGTGCCTTCGAGTCCCGAAAGTCTGGAAGCGGTAATCACGCCCGTGAGCACCGGCCCGACAGCCGTTGGTTCCGCCGGTGCGGCGGCGGAGGATTCAGCCGCGGGCGCCGCAACTTGCCGGGCGGATACGGCATCCTCCACAAACCCGTTGGGGACATCAGCGGCCGATGGGGCATTTCCCGCCCGCGGGCGCGCCAATTCCGGGAACTTGGAATAATCGCCGGTGCATACGCCCATCGGCGCATGGATCGTCGCCGGCGCGGTGGCAGGGCCGGCATCACGGTTAAGCGCTTCCAGCACCGCTTCAGTGATCTTTTTAATAAGTTCCGGACTTGCGTCCACAATTAACTCCTGCTGCCGCAGCGGCAGTTATCTCCGGACAATGCCGGAATCTTCCTTTACACCACGCGCAGCGACCCGCTGATGGCCATGCGCCGGAATCGCGTAAACGTCAGAGGATTGGTTACCCCCTCGCCGGTGGGCGTGGCGACGGTATAACTCGGATACCCTTCGCCCTGAATGCCCAGCGTCGCGGTGCTTGGTCCATTTACCGCAAACAGCGTTGTATTCATTACCCGGCCCATGCGCGTAATATTGGCCAGGTTATTGGAATGAATAATGGCCGTATGGCCAAAGCCATGTTCATGTTTCACGGCCAATTCAAGAGCATGGTCGAAATCGCGTGCCCGTACCAGCGGCACAAAGGGCATCATCTGCTCTTCGGGGACAAATGGATTGTTCTCATCCGTTTCGCCGAACAGCAATTCCACATTGTCCGCACAGTGTGTTCCGGCGGCCTGCGCAAGCACCGAACAACTTTTCCCAACAAGTTCCTTGTTGACTGCGTAATGGTCGTCTTTCCAGGAGAAGGCTTTTTTGGTCAGTTGGTCAATTTGTTCTCTGTTGAGTCGAACCGCTCCCGCCCGGCTCATTGCCTCGATCATCTTGTCAAATACGCTTTCCACGACAAATACTTCTTTTTCACCGATGCACAGAAGATTATTATCAAATCCCACACCGGTA
>JAJZCT010000155.1 GCA_021828925.1 Planctomycetota bacterium | reverse complement strand
AGGATCAATTGGAAGCGACCAACCGCAGTGGTTAAAGCGGCGTTGGCGCCATGCGGCCGAACGGGCCATGGCAGCCCCAGATAAAGCGGCCAATTTCGCGATCCAATAAGTTCATAGATTCCCCGCGAAACCGCCTCGCCAATGAGAATGTAAAATATCCAGAAGATGTTCTGCAAGGCCAGCGTGTGATACGCTCCCACCAAATCGGTTGGGTGCAGGGCCAGCAGCAGCGTGATCGGCCCCCAATGGCACGCCAGGAAAATCAACCCGACCGATGCAATAAATAGTCCCGCATGGGGTGCATCCGGCCAAGTCAGCAGCGTACCAATCACCATCGCGGCCACCAAGCCCCCGATCATGACCAGCTCCGCCACCAGCGAAACCGCCGGTCCGGCCGCCAAGGCTCTCGTCCCATCCATATCGGGTGACGGAATAACTTTTCCCGCCAGATAGATGAAAAATATTCCCACGACAATGCACGCCACCACATACCGCAGTTGCCGCACAAATCCCAGTAGCACATGATGCTGGGACACGGAAGTCTCCATCTGACTGCTTGGTATATTCTGCGCTGTATCAGGTGTCACAATTCAACTCCTTATTGTGTCGATCGCATTACGTCCTCCGCGCCAGGGTCAGCCCCCGCGGTTACAGACGCATCTATTATGTATGGCAATAGAATACGACGCCATTAATTTCAAATAAAATTCCGCCATTGACCAGCAGCCATGACTGGATATCCGGTCCCGCCGCATCAGATCTCGATCGCGTTAACTGCTGATCCAGAACAATGGATCCATTGTCCAGCCGCCCCTGCCGGTCTTTCTGGTTGATCAGATACAGGTGCATCATATTCGGCGTCGCCCCAACCGGCCCGTGCGCCAATGCCACAATATCCGGATCGCCGATTTGGGCCGCCGTCAGCGGCGGGCGCGATTGCATCACAAATTCCGCTTTCCATGCAATCTGACCCGTGCGCGTCGCGATGGCCATTAAATTTCGCGGTGTCAGCATGACCAGCGTGTTGTGATTCAGGGCGGTCTGCATCCAGATCACGCCGCTGGAAGTCAGTCCCGCGTTGAGTCCCGGCTGATTCCACTGTCTGGCTCCGCTGGTAACATCCATACACGTCATGCCCGTGGCGGTGGGCGTAATTAACCCGTCCACCGACAAACTTGCGGCCGTCGGAAACGGATCATGCAAATTGTTTCTACTCCATATCGGAGCCGACAAACTGATGGCCGGATCAAACATCGCCACGCCCTTCTGGCCGCAAAGCACCAGTCTGCCGGCCGGGTCCGCCTGGAACCAATAAAAATGATCTCCGGCCTCGGCGGGCAAAACGCCCGCCACACGCCCATTGGGGAGGTCAATTAAAACCACCTGGTCAAAGGGAAGGTTCATGGCAACTGCGAAGTAGCGTCGCGTCTGTCGGATGCAGGAAATGGTTCCATATTTCCCCAGCGCTACCGGTGACTTCCACGTGGTTTGTCCATTGACCGGGTTGTAAAGCGTCAGATCGTGTTGTCCCGCCACCAGAAGGCCGGCAGGCAGCATCTTGATCAGGCGGTAGGGCACCGCACCAAGATCCCGTTGAATAGACGCTTCGCGCCATTGTGCGGCAATTTTAGGCGATAAAACATTATACCCCGGAATTCCTCCGTTAATCATCATTCCATTTTGTATCATCATCATCCGCTGCATCGCCGGCAGCGCGGCATTGGCCGCCGGCACCAAAGCGCCGGGGAGCCTGCCGATTTGCAGGATTTGTTGTTCCCATTGCCGCCGGCCGGACTGCGCATCGATCGCCAATAGTCGATTGTCCGTAGCCACAATCGCCAGCTTTTTCCAGTAACCCACCAGCATCGCCCGCTTGGCGTGAGCCACCAGATATTTCCACATGGGCTTTAGACCCTGGACACTCCGTGCGGAAATCTGATACCCTCCGCCCACTTTGTTTCCCATGAGAAACATACCATAGCGACGATATTGCGGCGCATGCTCCAGAGGTTGCAGCAGATGACCATGTAAAGCACCGGATACCGCGAGTTGTGATCCAATTTTGGCATCCAGGGTAGCGCGCCGGGCCAGTGCGCCAGGGGGCGCGGTCTGTCTAATATGCTGGGCGTACCGGGCAAACGTCCACGTTCGGCCGTGCATCCAATGGTAAGCGGGGAAATCATGGTTCCCGCGCATGGCCAGAACCAAAGCCTGATTCCAATGTCGCAAATGCGCCAGCGCCGAACACAGCCGCGAAAGCCGCCATGCCTTGTCTGATTTGGATGCGGCACCAAACCGCGTCCACAACAGCATGTCATAGGCCTTCGCCCATTGCCCCCGCGTGGCAAAATGCCGGGAAAGCAAGCGGGCCGCCTGCAACGCCGCCGCACTATTGGGGTATTCCAGGACAATCCGGCGCAACGGTAGCGATGATTTCACACGTTGCGCCTGCACCAGAAGTTTCTGTGCCTGGCTTTCCCACGGGGCATATACTTTGGTTCCGAATTTACGTATGACATCCAGTTGAATCATCGACCGCGCCGCGGCGGACGCCGCCAGCGTAGCACCCCGATATTCCACTCCCGCCGCCCGTAGTGCGCCCTGCGCGAGAATCTGCTCCAAGAGCGTCATGGCTTTTCCAGGATGTTTCGCCGCCAGATAACACCGCGCCATCGCCATGCGCCATTTCACTTGTTGCCCCGGCACGCGGGCAATAGCACTGGCCTTTTGGAGATAAAATAGTTCCTCCGTATTGACACCGGCTTTATTTGTCACGTCCGCCGCAAAGGTCATGCACACGTGAAATATGCGGTCCGCCGCCGCCGGAGCGGTGGTGATCTCCGGCAGTGCTAAATCCACAGCTCGGCTAAGCATCTGCTGCGCTAAGGTATTATGACTGGACCGGAAGGCGACCTCGGCGAGGGTCAGGTAGGCTTCCGGCTTGGTGGGATGGGCTTTAATTCGCCCCGTCAGATAAGCCAGGGCGTCTTTCCAGCGGGCGTAACCGGCGGTCAGATGATCATTAACGACCACAACCTCATGCGCCGTAACCAGCAGATTGCCGGCGGAATCAGTGTTTCCGGCGGGCCATTTGGCCATGGTGTCAATGGCTCCGCTGCCGGTATTCACCAGCAGCAGGCCTGTGTTCAGCGGTATGTAGATATCTTTTTTAGTTAGAAATGGCCGCCCGGAAATCGCACCCATTGAATGGATCGCCCTGCTGGCCCATATCTGCTTTCCGGTGCGGATATTGACCGCGCAAACGTCGCTGCCCGCCAGAAGTATTTCGCGATGGACGACCCCCAGAAGCATGTTGGCATGGTGCAGGGAGCCGCAGGGCAGCGACAGGAGTTTTTTTCCAGTCCAACGATTATATATATGTAGAGTCGATGAACTTCCGAAGTTGTTGTCCATGGAAATAAGCCGCGATCCCCAAACAATTGGGGCATTAAGATGCCACGGCAGGGGCCGGCGGACAATGCCATATTGCATGGCGTTAAACGGCGTATAGGCTGCTTTGTTCAGGTGCAGCCATTGCACTTGTCCCGAGTCGGCGTTCACCGCCATATCCGCGCCCAGTCCGGTCGAGATATAGATGGTATTGTCCGCCATGGTGGGAATAATATTGATGGTGTTAAACGGCGATACCCCATACGCCGGCCCGGTAATGGTGCACAGATAATGGCTCCATTGCACGGCCCCGGTGGCGGCGTTTAACCGCACCAGGCTTAGCTCGTTCATTCCGGTACCCGGCTGCGTGGCGGCCACGACCAGAAATACCGCGTGCCCATTGGCCATGGGAATACACGCCGGCCAGATATTTCGGCCCGTTTCCCCGGAGACCAGACGGGCCGCCGATATTTTCCATTGCAGGGCACCGCCGTCCGCGTTGAGGCAGACCACGTCAAGTTTGGCGGCACCAAATCCAAACTGCGTCGGAATCTGTGTTGGGCCGCCGGGCCGTGTCAGAACAGTGTAAAGTTTTCCATGAGCCAGCGTGCAGGAGTAATGATCCAGTTCATTAATCAGCGTCGCAAGATTCGCTGTCGAACTATTTGCCGGCAACCGTCCATGCGGATACTGCCACAGCGTATAGCCGGAATTGATGTCCACCGCTTTGATGCGATTTCGCAGGTTCAAATACAGCGTACCCTTGCGGCATGTCGGGAACGAAAACAACACATCCCCGGACGTTTTTCCCGTGGCTGGATCCATGGTCAGGCCGAACGCGGGCAAAAATTGCCGCAACTCGTTTTGATATTGTATCGACGCGGCATTCGCCGCGGTGGTTTGCCCGAAGGTGTTCAAACGCTTGGTCCACATGATGGCGGCGGGCAGCGTTCCCCGCGCCCCCACACCGTTGCGCCGGAAGTTGCCCTCAAATGTCGGCCAAGCCCCTGCTGTCGTAACCCGCTGATACAGCGTTGAACGTTGCAGCGCCCTTCGTGCATCGGCCAGAAGATTGACCTGCTTTCCGCCGATCAAGCCCGTCGCATGGGTCGCATTTTTCGCCAGTTCCGTCAGCAGCTTTGTCGCCAGATGCCTGTTGCCCGCCAGAGACGCCGCCACCGCGGCATTATGCAGCAGCATGGGATGATCAGCCGCCGGCCCCGGATGGCTAAGCAACTGTAACCACAGTCGCGCCGCCAGAGCAAACCGCCCTCGTTCAAACTGCCGGGCCGCCACAAATTGCAACCCCTCGGCCGCCGCATCCGTGGCAAAATAGCGTTCGCAAGCCGTGGTCAGGGAAAATAGCGACCCGCTTTGCCTCGCTTGCTCAATAACCTCTCGTGCTTTTAATCCAAATACCTGGTTATACAAGCCGTGCTGTACCGCCGGCATCGCCAACAGAGCACTCCAGACATACTTCCGAACCGATTCATACGTGCCGTCCCGCTTTTTAATGACGCTGCTTCCATATTTAAGGGCAATGTGCTGATAACTTCGCACGGCTTGCGTCAGATGCCCGCTGGCGATGAGCCGTTGGGCCGTGCGCAGCAGGTCCTTGGCACCAAAAGAATCATTGACCTGAATATGGGAAAAACTGCCCGGCGTGCCATCGGTGCGTTGCGGTTGAATCACGCGGACGCGTAAAGCAGGTTTGGCGGGGCCGATGACAACCATTTGCGCCAGCCCACCCGATGACTGGTACATACAGCAGCACGCCGCCACAGCCAATCCTCCCACCCACAACATAATCGGCGATGTTTTGCCTGTCGGCCCGGATTTCATTTCTGTGAGGCTCCAATCAGAATCAATTCATCAAAAGTTTAAGGGTCCGCGCTTCGCAACGGATCCCTGATAACTTCAACAAAATCCAGCTTGCCTTCCCTCACATAGTCGCCGGCTCTGCCGGTGGTGCCGCGTCCGACTATCGGCAAATCAGGAAGTTATTCGGGTCCCGGTCTTAGCCGGGACGTGGGAAATATTTTCCCCATATCGCGTCAAGCCGTTGTCGCGCTTCCACATTTATTTTCGCTTTCTCCGAAAAAATCGCCAACTCCAATGCCCGGTGCGACGGGAATTCTTCCGCCCGGGATTCCCAGATACGTCCCAGAGCCGCTCGAATTAAGTGCAGCGCGTTTTCCGATGCCACTTGCAGATGGCTGATGATTTCCCGCATCAGTTCCATCGGGGCCTGTCCCGGTGTATGGGGTTTCCACGCATCGTAATCGGTGATCAGGGCAATCGAGGCGTAACTGATTTCCGCCTCACGCGCCAGTTTTGCTTCCGGCAAAAGCGTCATGCCTATTAAATCTCCGCCCCAACTCCGATGCAGCCGGGATTCCGCACGCGTGGAGAACGCCGGCCCCTCCATGCACACATACGTTCCACGCGGATGCACCACAGCATCGGCGGTAAGCTCTGCGCGGCTTTCATAAACAATACTGCGCAGTCTCTCACACACCGGCTCGGCGAAATCCACATGTACGGCAGCTTGATCAAAAAAGCTTCCCACGCGATGCACCGTGCGATCAATAGCCTGATCCACCAGCGCCAGTTGCCGGGGGTGCATATTTTCATTCAAGCTGCCCACAGCGCCGGATGCCAGAATCCACCGGCATCCCAGCATTTTCAGGGCATAGATATTGGCGCGATACGGGATTTGCGTCGGGTTCAAGACATGGCCCGCTCCGTGTCGTGCCAGAATCGCCACCGGAATACCTTTCCAATTGGCCAGAATCGGCGGTGCCGCCGGTGCCCCGAAGGGCGTTTGAATTTCTACCGCCTGACCATCCCCGGGCATAAGCAGATGCTGCCCGAGGCCCGACCCGCCGATAATGCCTATTCGCTGCGTCTGTTCCATGTCCATTAACCCTTTCCGCAATCCCATCATTACTCGGACCGGCCGCCGGATTCCACACCTGCGAATCATACCATAGAGTGAAACTGGCACGACCGCAAAGCAATACTTTTTTCTCCTTAGACCTGCTGCTACTTGTGGCCCGGCGTTGCCTTTCGTATCCTTTGTCCACATCAAGATTGGAGAACCGAACGCATGGCGGGTTATAATCCCAGTAGTATTGAAAAGAAATGGCAGCGGATTTGGCAGGAAAATCGTATATTTTCTGCCGATAGGCGCTCTGCTAAACCCAAGTATTATGTCTTGGATATGTTCCCTTATCCATCCGGGGAAGGCCTGCACGTCGGACATCCCGAAGGTTATACGGCTACCGACATTGTCACGCGCTATAAGCGTGCGGCCGGATTTAACGTCATGCACCCCATGGGCTGGGACGCATTCGGCCTGCCGGCCGAACAATACGCCATTAAAACCGATACCCATCCGGCCGTGATAACCCGAAAAAATATAGATCGTTTTCGCGCCCAGCTTCAAGCCATCGGTTTCTCTTATGACTGGCAACGCGAGGTCAATACCACAGACCCCGGCTATTACCGCTGGACCCAATGGATATTCCTGCAACTATATGACACCTGGTATGACCCTCAACTCCAAAAAGGCCGGCCGATTTCCCAACTCGCGGCTGAATTTGCATCCGGCCGTCGGGCGCTACCGCCCTCCGCTGGAAATAAAAGCTGGTCACAGTTAGATGCGCACCAGCAACGGCGACTGCTCGACGAGCACCGCCTGGCCTATGAAATTGAAGCGCCCGTCAACTGGTGCCAAGCCTTGGGCACGGTCCTGGCCAACGAAGAAGTAATCGACGGCAAAAGCGAAGTAGGGGGCTTCCCGGTAGAGCGCCGCCCCATGCGGCAATGGATGTTGCGCATCACCGCCTACGCCCAGCGCCTGCTCGATGGCCTGGATGCACTGGACTGGTCCGAATCATTAAAAATGATGCAGCGGAACTGGATTGGCCGTTCGGAAGGGGCGCTGGTCCGCTTTGCCCTCGCTGAATGCCCGGCCGAATGCCCGCCGGAAGTCACCGTCTTTACGACGCGCCCTGATACGCTCTTCGGTGCCACGTATCTGGTGCTGGCACCGGAACATCCCTTGGTAGACGTAAGCACGAAACAGAACATCATCCCCACCGCG
>JAJZCT010000154.1 GCA_021828925.1 Planctomycetota bacterium | reverse complement strand
CCAAGCTGATTAATCCCGGCAATCTGTGGACAAGGACGTCTTCGTGGCATTAGGCCTTGGGGCTGGAAGGCCTTTTTGTTTTACAAGGAGGAAGCCGAGGGTGCCACAATGAATCCCGGCGCGGAGGCGATCTGCGATGGTGAGTTGGATTAGCTTCCTGGCAGGATGGGATGGACCGCCCCGGCGCGCACGGGGTAAACTCTCTAAGCGGACTGCGCGGATACGGGGGGCAACCGTCAACTATCAACGAATCCCGGCGCGCCGGGAAGCAACGAGCAAATTGGTTTTGGGTGCGGCGCGTACATGCGATGCCGAGCCGGATTGAGATATGGATTTGACTGATGGTGCCGGTAACGGCAGAGTTAGAAAGCCAAGGATCAGGGTCACAAAGGCCTTGCGGAACCTGTCACAGGCCCCGCAAAGCGCCTTGAAGACCAACGGGCTTGCTGATTTCGGGGCACGGGCTGAGCTTGTCCGGCGAATCGCCGGGCCGCACAGCGCGATTTTCCCAGGCCTCTTCGGGAGTTTGGTACGATTTTTTCTTGACTCCCCAACCGACGAAATCGTATCATAACGGTGAATTCATTTGTTGACCGGTGGTTCAGAACTTCCTTGGGGATGCGGTAATGGTGCGATATGAACTGGAGACCCCCAGCTTTTACCGTCGCTTGACCGCGTGGCTGGTCGACTGCGGCATACTGGTTTTGCTGGGGACGGCGATAACTTTGTGGTCTTTTAATGTCACTGCGTTTAACCACGAATCACTATTGGCGCTACAAGCAACACCAGACGATAAGGATGTTGGTTTGGCCATCGCATGGGTGCAGGTCTGTTACTTCGGGCTTTTCCACAGCCTGATGGGCCGTACACCCGGCAAGGCAATGTTGTTTTTACGGGTGGTGGATGCAAACGGGTATACGCCAAGCTTTGGCCAGATATTCCTGCGTAGTATTCTCTATCCCGGTCTGTTTATTATTCCAGAGCTGGCACTGCGGTATTTATCGGATTACATTAATCCTGTGGTGGCAGTAATCGGACTGGCCCTGGTGATTCTGTGGGCAATACTGGATTTTATTATGACACCCATTGACTTTAAGGCCCAGCGATCGCTACATGACCTTCTCGCCAACACTCGCGTGGTGGTGGACTAAGCTATGGATGCTGAAATCTGCACAGCGTGTGGCCGAGATATTCCAATCAACGAGCCATTGACGGTTCGAGATGGGCGTGTAATTTGCGCCTACTGTGCACTGGCTGAATCTGACGCCTCGGCACCGGCGAAGCCGCCACATACGCCCCCGTTGGCGAAACGAAAATCAAAACCGCCGGTTGCGCTGCCACACTCCTCTCCCAGATTCCGGCCGTTCCGACAGTCGCCGGGGCCGGTTGCCCCGCTTCCCGTGTTATGGATCGGCATCTATCTTACCGGACTGGTCGCGGCGATCATGGTAGTCAACCATGCTCATAACCACGATTTCGGCCGAATGATAACCCGCGTTTCGCAGGGTGCCATCGCGCGGGCCGGGCCTTGCCAGATCAGCGTCAGGCAGTGCATTTTGGAGTCGCTCGTCATGGTCTCTAATGGAAGTGCGGAGCGAATCATTGTTGTCGTGCGGGTGCACAACTCTTCCAGTTCTAAGGCCATAACCTATAAAACTTGGCGCCCCCAGGAGGCTGAAACCGGGGCTCCCCCGCAATTGGGCTATCACCGCGAAGGAAGCCGATCGTGGTACAGCGAATTTCGGACTGCTTTTTGGGGACATCCAGCAAGCGGGAGCGTCAACAGATTGTTGGCTGCAAATTACAGCCCCATTCCCGGATTCACTTGGCGGGTTTGCACCGTGCCCCCCGGCGGAACGGTGTACGACATATTGCAGTTTGCGGCACAAAACACGGTGACCGGCCCATTGACACTGTCACTGCCAATGAGCCACCTGGGCCAGCCCGGGGTGGTGCTGTGCCCAATACACCCCACTGTTGAATTCGGCTTTTCCCCATACAAATACGCCATGCGGAATCGGCCGGTTATCGGCAATTTCCCTCTAGATCAGCTCGCCAAGGTTCCTCCCCAGACCCCCGTCGCACCGATAACTGATGCGGTAATTCCAAATCTCAATCACGCCGGCCAATCCGGCGGCGTTACCGCGAATGTTCCTTCCAGCGGTGCGCCACACCTTACCGTAACTCCCGCGAACCCCGCGACGCTGTTTAATCAAACTGGGCTGAGGAATGCCGGCAGGCGGCCCGACCTGCCAACATCGTCAGTCATGTTCTGGCACGCCACGGTCGACCCGCCGAAGAAGCCTCTCAGGATCGACGCGCGCGGCCACGCCGTTATCCCATTTCATCTGCAGAATGTGGCGTGCTGCCCGCAAGGAAGTTATCTCGGCGGTCAAACATGGTTTGAGGGACGCTTTCTGCATTTCTATGCCATTAACCTGCAAACTGGCGGTGCCCGCCTGGCTCTGTCAACGCCCGCGGCTACAGTGGTGCAAGCCCGGATGAGCCCCGGCTCGAGTTTCATCGCGGCAGTGGAACAACCCTACGAGCCCACGAGCAATGGCCCAAACCTGCCCGGCTCGACAAAACAGATAATGGCTCTCTGGTCCTCCAGCACCGGGCGAATGCTGTGGCACGAGAGTTTCGCCCGGGTCTGTCCCTATAAACTCATCGGCTTTGCGGCCAAATCCCGCCTGGTAATTGAAAGCACCGATAATCGGATCGTTACCCGGCTTTATGTCCTCGATAACCGGTCGGGCAAGGTGGCGCGCACATGGATAAGTAAATCCGTCCACCAGAACACGCCGCTGCAAATCAGCCCGGGGGGAAAATACCTTGCTGCCTTTTCGCACGGAATTTTGCGTCTCTGGGATATCACGAAGGGCAAATTGGTTGGCGAAAGCAGGGTAACACTGCCGCGGGAGTTCAGGTCGCAGACTGGCCGGTTGGCGTTTTCACCCGGTGGCTCCGGGATTGCGGCGGAAATCTCCGGGTACAGCTTCCCCCAACGCGTTGACTACCTGCTTAAATGGAACGCCAGGAACGGCAGCTTAGCCGCCCAAGCGGAGTTTCATCCCGCTTATTCCGAATTTGAGCGGGTGCCGGCAGCCGGCAGTTTTGGTTGCTTAAGCGGTAACGGCGGGTGGCAGATCGGACTGGATATGGTCGATCTGGAATCCGGACGGCTGTATCATCGCTTTCCAAATCCGGCGCGGGGACACCGGGACGTCGATTATCAGAATATGCTGGCGTGGATGCCGGACACGTCGCAGTTGGTATGCGCCGCGTCAGCAGGTTCAGAGTGGGGGTACACGGTCTTGCACGCCGGCCACAGCGTTCTCGCGAGGGAACTGGCAAGCGTGCAAAAGGGTGAAAGTCACGACGACTGGAAACTCGGGCCTCTGAAAAAGGCCAATCTGAAGCGCTGCGCCGAAATTACCCTTCCCAACGCCATTCCGGCACACTGGTCGGTTAAGATCAATGAGCCGCGGATTTCCACTACTGCAGTACCGGCACGCATTATCCCCACCCGGTTATTGACGTCCCAACAGGGAGGCCCCGGACATCGCCTGCAATTTGACTCAATTCACTTTGCCGGGGCGCACAGCAACATTGCGATTGTGGCGTATCGGCAATTTTCCGTGGGGGGAATGTCCCAACCAACGGCGTTTTGGCTTGATCGCATTGATCTGCGATCCGGGGCGATACTGGGAAGTTTCGAATCCCCCACACCGGGTGCCAAGATTCTCGATCTCGGCGCGGACGGTAAAACCATGCTCCTTTGCACGCGTGATACGGTGGATGTTTATCGCTGGCCGGAGCGAGGAACCGCCGTGAAAGCCGTGGCTTGGCACGTTGCGTTAAAGCCAATGGGAAATGTCCCGGTAAATATTCTCTACGGCCGCCTGCTTCCGGCTGATCAGGCAATGACGATGACCACGCGCGGGACGGTTGTGATCTGGTCGGTTTCCGGTTGCCGGGCGGAATGCACCTTTTCGGCCCTTACCTATCCTGAACCCGTGATGGACGCCGCAAGAAAGCTCCTGGCATTTGCCGCGATTGACGGAATCTATCTCATCAACATCGGGTCGGGTAAACTCATCGGCCCGTTACCAGGGCCGCCCGCATTGGTCGGCCCGCTCGCATTCTCACCGGACGCCGGCCATCTGGCTATGTTGGTGGGTGAGGCTCAACTGGCGGTGTGGAATTTACACCGCGGTAAATACATGGGCCGCTTCAGTTCACCACGGCAACCGCCGGATAAGCCGGGCACCAGAAATTCTGAAATATGGCGTGGTGCCCCGCTGCAATGGCTTGGGAACCGGTTCCTGGAAATGAACGGAACCGTTTTTGACTGGCCGCAGCGCCATGCGATCTGGCGATTGCAAACTCCCACCGCGTATTATTCCCCTTCCGGCATCACGCGGTCATTTGATCAGCGATGCTGGACTCTGGAGCTGGCGGGAAACCGCTGGGACCTGGTGGGTGTGCGACTACCGACGCCAAAGATGGTGAAGGCCGCGGCCGTCCGCGGTCCAAAAATGCCGCTGAAACCGGGCGACGCAATATCCGTCGAAGTTGTTCCCGGAAATTTTTTGGGGCTTTCCGGCAGATATAAACAAGCGGCAATCCGGCAATTACGGCTTGAGGGATTCCGGTTGGGGACGCAACAGAATTTGGTCATGACCATTTCCTGCCGTGCCAGCAAGCCGCTAAGCGAAGAATTCGGCTATGGATTGTTCGGGAATCTGCATCCATTTATGCTCACGGCAACGGGAAGAGTGATCAACTGGGTTGTCGAGAAATCCGGAAAGACGCTTTGGAGCCAATCGAGGCAGATTGGCCCGACTATTCCACCATTCTTGTCGGCGGCGGCCAGTAAAAATCCTCAGCAGTACGTGGACCGTTACAACAACCGCTTATTCACCGAACAGGTCACCTCGCCGAACATGCCAACCCATATCTTTGCCGACACCCTGACGTCTGCCAATGTTTCGGTGATCGGACCGCGGGGGCTTGCAACGCCAAACAGACCACGGTGGGTTGCCCTGCCGGGATTACGCAAAGCGCCTTGAAGACCAACGGGCTTGCTGATTTCGGGGCATTGTCGATAATTCAACTTGCCGAAACGGCATTGAGTCACGCCGCCATGTCAGCCCCGTGCCGCCGTGGCAACGCCGGGGCGGAGAAATTAAGGCGTCGCGGTCTATGCGGGTGAAGGGACCTGCGGCTGCCGCGTTTGGCTATATTGGAGCAACCACGAGGTGGCGGCTGTGCATCGGGCTGCGGTAGAATAAGGGCGGTTGTTTTATGGCTTTACCCAATAAACCTTTACCGGTGCTGCGGTTCGCCGGTATTATCGCGGGTAATAACGCGATGCTCGCCGCGGCACGACAACATCTTTCGCAATGGTACGGCCCGATTGATGATGAAACTCAAGTCATACCATTTAACTTTACCGCCTATTACGAAGATCAGATGGGCACGGGCCTGCTGCGGCAGTGGGTGCGGTTTACCACGCTGTGCGAGCCGCAGTCGCTTGCCAAATGCAAGCTGGAAACCAATATGGCGGAGGTCCTTCTGGCGGGGCAATTCCCGGGCGCTGTTGCGCGCCCCATTAATATCGATCCGGGCTATGTATCGCGCACCAAAGTCATTCTGGCAACAACCAAAGATCATAGCCATCGGGTATATCTTGGCGACGGCATTTTCGCGGAGGTAACCCTGCACTGGACCGCGACCGGCTGGGCACCGTGGCCGTGGACGTATGCGGACTATCGCACGCCGGCCGCACAGGCGTTTTTCATGCGGTGCCGCGAAGCGTATGTAAAACAACTGCCCGCGGCGGCCGGCGCGCTGTAAACGCAGAGGTAAATGTTGCCGGCGGCTCATGCGGGTTTATTGAGGTTCATGGATGCTCCAAATTGCTCTGGGACTTTTTTTCAGCAGCCTGGTGCTTTGTGCGCTGGGCACCGCATTGGTGCGGCGCTATTCAGCGCACATCGGGCTGATTGATCAGCCGGGATTGCGCAAGGTGCATCAAACCCCCATCGCCCGCAGCGGCGGCATCGCCATATTCTGGGCGATCGCCATTCCATTGCTTATCGGAATTGCCGCAGCCGGACTATTTACCCGCCAGCCGCTGGAACATTTGCTGCCGCAATCCGTGCGGATGTATCTGCCGGGGCTGGCAGCACATCGGCTTCTGGCGTTGTGGCTGCTGATCTGCACGCTGGGCATTCATGTAGTGGGGCTGATGGATGATCGCAAGGCCATGGCGGCAATGCCCAAGCTGGTGTGGCAACTGCTGATTGCCGCGGCGCTGGTGGGCGGCGGAGAATGTATTGAGACCGGCGGGTTCCGGGTGCTGACATTTCTGGATCACATGTTTCCCGGCGGAGCACTGGTTTCAGCCGCGGCCAGCGTGGTGTGGATTGTCGTGCTGACCAATGCGTTTAATTTCATGGACAACATGGACGGACTTTCCGCGGGCGTGGCCGCGATCTGCGGAGCACTTTTTTTTATCGCCGCGCTGCAGACGCACCAGTGGTTTATCTGCGGCCTGCTGCTGTTGTACGTGGGGGCGGCGACGGGATTTCTGTTTCACAATTTTCCGCCGGCAAAAATATTTATGGGGGACGGCGGCAGCATGGTGCTGGGCTTTTTCCTTTCGGCCTTGACCATTCGCACAACTTTTTACGCGGGCCATGGCCGATGGTATGCGGTGCTCATGCCGCTGCTGGTGGCCGCGGTCCCCTTGTACGATTTTATCGTGGTTTGCCTGCTGCGGCTCCATCGAGGGCGCAGCCCATTTCTTGGAGATACGAATCATTTTTCGCATCGGCTTACGCGCCACGGCTTTTCCAAGCGCGGCGCGGTGCTGGTGATTTATGCCGTCACCCTGGCCAGCGGGTTGTCCGCGCCACTGCTGGCGAAGGCAAATGGCTTTGAGGCCGCGCTGATTGGCGCGCAGTGTTTGAGCATATTAACCATCGTGGGAATACTCGAACGCCTGGGAGACCATGTGCAATGAATGAATCCCGGCGCAACACCATAGCTTGGCTGGCCCTGACGGGATTGCTGGTGATCATGTGCGTTCGCATGACCATTCCCGAACCGATTGGTGACGGCGTATGGAGTTCGACGGTTGCTTTCCTGCGCGTCGGGGCCTCAAGCGTGGGGAACCTCACCGGGCCGGCGGAAGTCATGGGGCTGGCACTTCTGACACTGCTGGCGTGCGGCGCAGCGATGCTGGCGGCAGGCCGCATATCCGCTGGAAAATGGTTGCAGCTTGGCATCATTGCGGCCGTACTTCTGGCGGCGATTGCGGGTATTTTCAGCGCGGCAAACCGATTCGCCGCCCTGGTGGGCGTATTTGATCTGGGCATGGCGATGTTGGCAGGCTGGAGCACGCAGATTTTATGCCCCACATGGCGCCGGCGACGCCTGGTTATTGCCGTGCTGATGGGTTTATTATTCGCCGTAACGCCAGCAGGGCCAGC
>JAJZCT010000153.1 GCA_021828925.1 Planctomycetota bacterium | reverse complement strand
AGCACTTTCAGGATTTTTCCATTAATCCCCAGGGCAATGTCGCCGTGCACCCGGAAAAAGACCCGCAACGTTCCATTGATCTGAAAAAGCTGGTGGATCAACTGATCATGCGCGATATTCAGTTGCCAACGCTGGTGCGCTTCAGCGGCATTCTGCGCCACCGCATGGGGGAAATGAACGATGCCTTTCAAAGCGCCATTCAAGAAAATAATTACAAAGGTAAATACGTCTGCGTTTATCCCATTAAGGTCAATCAGCAGCGCCACGTGGTAGAGGAGATTCTGAAAGTTGGTTCGCAGTACGGCTGGGGGCTGGAAGCCGGCAGCAAACCTGAACTGCTGGTGGTCCTGGCGCTGACCAACGGCAAAGACACGCCCATTATCTGCAATGGGTTCAAGGATGATGAGTTTATTGAAACGGTGGTCCTGGCGCAAAAGCTGGGCAAGAAAATTATTCCCGTCATTGAAAAGTTCACGGAGCTGGAACTGCTGATTAAATATGGTGAAAAGCACGGCGTGCGCCCGCAAATGGGGATGCGCGTGAAACTCGCGACACGCGGCAGCGGCCGGTGGGAGTCCTCCGGCGGGGCACGCAGCAAATTCGGGCTTTTTGCCGCGGAAATATTACGGGCCTTGGAATATCTGAAAGAACGCAACATGCAGGACTGCATGAAGCTGCTGCATTTCCATCTGGGCAGCCAGATTACCAATATCCGCACCGTCAAGAATGCCCTCAACGAAGCCGCACGAGTCTACTGTGAACTGGCGCGGGCCGGGGCGGGCATGGAGTATCTGGATGTCGGCGGGGGCCTGGGTGTGGATTATGACGGCAGCCAGACCAATTTTGAATCCTCCACCAATTACACCCTGCGCGAATACGCCGGTGATGTGATTTTCCGCATTCAATCTGTGTGCGATGAATGCGGCGTAAAGCATCCGACGATTATCAGTGAAAGCGGCCGGGCGATGGTGGCGTACCACAGTCTGCTGGTATTTAATGTTTTGGGCGTCAGCGGATTTGACTATTTTGATGTCCCGCATGAACTGCCGGCGGGCGAGGATATTCCGCAGCCGGTCAAAGACCTTTTTGATTCGTGGAAAGATGTTAACAAAAAGAATTTTCTGGAAATATATCATGACGCCTCGCAGCAGCGGGATGAAGCCCTGAACTTGTTTAATCTGGGTTATTTAAGCTTGGAATTGCGCAGTCTTACGGAGAAGCTCTTTTGGAGCGTATGTGGAAAAATCCTGAAAGTGCTTAAGGAAATTGAATACGTCGGCGACGATTTTGAAACCTTGGAATCACAGCTTTCCGATACTTATTTCTGCAACTTTTCGCTGTTTCAGTCCATGCCGGATTCCTGGGCCATTAAACAGCTATTTCCCGTGATGCCGATTCACCGCCTGGCGGAAGAACCCACCCGCCGGGGCGTGTTAGCGGATATTACCTGCGACAGCGACGGCAAGATCGATTGTTTTATCGACTTGCGGGACGTAAAAAAGACGCTGGAACTACATGAATACAATGGCTCTGATTATTTTATCGGGGCATTCTTGGTCGGTGCGTATCAGGAAATTCTCGGTGATTTGCATAATCTGCTCGGGGACACCAATGCGGTGCATGTGGAGCTGGCAGAAAACGGCGAAATCCATGTGGATGAATTAGTCCGCGGAGATTCCGTGCGGGAAGTGCTGCAATACGTGCAGTTCAATGCCGATGAACTCATGGCCCGCATGCACAAGGATGTGGAACGGGCCGTGCGGGAAAAAACCATATCCATTGAAGAATCCGCGCTGCTGCTGCGCTTCTACGATTCCGGCCTGCAAGGTTATACCTACCTTGAGGAACCTCATGAACGGTAAAGATCCGCGGTGGCTGGGGCTTTCGCTTTTCGGCTGGCGCTATTGGCTGCCCATGCTGACGGCCGGCATATTATTGATGGGGATGCTGTATTTTATCACGCCAGTTCTCACCGGCCTGATGGCGCTTGTGACACTGGCCTGTATGTTGTTTTTTCGCGATCCGCCGCGCGACATTCCGGATCAACCCGGCCTGATGATTTCCCCCGCAGATGGCAAAGTTGTTGAAATTAGCCGGTTGGAACACCACGAAGCGTTCGGCGGGCCGGCTTTGCGCATTGGCATATTTTTAAGCGTATTAGATGTACATATAAATAGAAGCCCATGTGATGGCGTTGTTGCATCGGTGCATTTTGAGCCGGGGGAATTTCTTGATGCCCGCAACCCGCAAGCCGGGATACGCAATCAATCCAACACCCTGACACTCAAAGCATCCCCGGCTCCGGATCATCCACCCATCGCGATTGTCCGGCAGATTGTCGGTGCCATCGCCCGGCGGATCATCTGCCCGGTTACCGTTGGAAGACAGCTCAAACGCGGAGAACGCTTCGGCATGATCGCCTTTGGCAGCCGCACCGAATTGATTGTTCCGGATGCTGATAGCTGGGAACCTATGGTGCAAATCGGACAGCACGCCAAAGGGGGCAGCACCGTGTTGCTGCGGAAACGTTAGGAAGTTGTCCCTGGGGTTAATTATTGGCGTCGGGCACAAACATGCGAAACAGCGGGTCCTGCATGGCCGTTTCAAATGCCTGCGAACCGGAGGCTCCGCCGCCCATGGCGTTGGGGGCATTGTGATATTGTACCTGCGACATCCATTCAACATGGCCGTCCCAGAATCCGAGGTTACCGCCCCCATTATGCCGGGAGCTTAAATAATCACCGGTATTGTAGCCGATGGGGTCCATGACCTCATCATTAAATAATGATTTTTGCGCGGATTCTTCAAGAAATACCAGGAATCGGGGGTTGGTTATGGTGGATTCGCGGATGGCGTAGCTCCATGGCGTACTGTAAGCTCCTTTACCTCCGCCTGCGCCACTGCCGAATATGGTGGGCAGGACTTTAGATTGTGAATTCAGAAGTGAATTGATGGAATAGCTCCAGAATCCGCCATTCCCAGGCCCGGTTAATACAGTTCTGCCATCGGGGCCAAGCCGTAGAGCTTCGGCGCTGGTGCGAATGCCATTATCCACCGGACACATAAAAATGCGGGCAAAGCGGTTGTGCAGCGGATTCAAATTTAAGGTTGCCGCCGGACTACCAGCCGGCGCAGAACTTCCATAGCCGAGCAAGTTCGGCACCATCGGCGCTTGCGGAATGCCGGCCAGATACGGATACAGCCCACCATAATAAAGATTATAATCTGCTGTGGCGTCCCAGACGCTGGTTTCCTGAGCCGTGGGATTTGTTGAGCTGTTCGCGGGATGAGGAAACAGAATTCCATTGAGTGGGAATGTACTGTCATTGGTTTGCACATATTCGCGCAGGCTGGTAAGAAGTTGTCGGATGTTGCTTTCACACACAATCGCATTGGCATCCGCGCGGGCCTGCGCCAGCGCAGGCAGCAGCAGCGAAATTAACAGGGCGATAATGGAAATAACCACCAGCAATTCAATAAGCGTAAAGGCCCGAATTTTCCGGCCCATCCCAATTGTCGCGGGACAGCCGGTGGAAGAATCAATTTTCATACGTTACCCCTGTGATAAACTGCGTCAAACACCCTTCGTGATTTTATGTGGCCAATTCCCTTTTTCAGGATCACTTAACTCGGGAAACAACCATCCCCATAGTTGGCCTAACGCACCAGCCAGCGCGTTGATGCACTTTACACTAAAGTTTTCTTCTTCGTAATAGTAAAAATATTATGGGATGTAATGTTATGGGCACATCGCGTGCGGCCACGACTTCTGCTTACGACCTTTATGGTCTTCTTTCGCCTCTTGACCCCGCCAGAACGCACATGCCGATGTGGCCGCCAAAGCCTTGTCCTATGGTAATGCTGCGGGCCGGCCGCGAAAACTTTTGGCCCATTGGCAGCTCGCCATGCTGATGGCACATTGTTGAAATCACCACGCCTAGCAGCCCGGACGCTCCCAGTGAATGCCCAATCCAACGTTTATGGGAAAAAACCGCTGCTTCCGCCCCGCATGCCCGCTTAATGGCGGATAATTCTACCTGATCATGTTGCGTACCGGCGGCATGGGCATGAACAAAGGCGACTTCCTTGCCCGCCGCACACGCCCTTAGCCCGCGTTCCAGAGAAGTTCCGACTGGATCAAGGGCCAATAAGTGCGTGGCATCGGCCATCAGCAGGCAGTTCTCCACTTCCACGCTGCCGCCATCACCACCCTGAAGGCACACCGCCACGGCCGCTTCACTCATAAAGAAACCGCGGCCGACGATATCAAATGGGCGGCAATGCCGATGGCCGCTTTCATCGGGGCGGGCAAAAACGCCTAAATTTTGGAAGCTATGTTCAAACAAGGGATGAATTGACGCATCCGCCGAGACAATAATCGCCCGCTTGAATTCTCCCCGACTAATTCCCTGGTACGCACGATGCAGGGCCACTAATGATCCGGCGCAGGCCGCAACATGGGTCTGCACCGGCCCACCGGGATTTATCATTTTTGTCAGTGCCGTTTGCAACGCCGCCGGCCCCAACGCCACGTGCCACGCAAGGCTTTCCGAGAGTTGCCCCCCAACATGCTGCACCGCACACGCTTCCAGCAGTCGCAAAACTGGGCCTTTGCTGGTTGCGACCAACAGCGCGGTATCGCGCTTGGAACAGATTTCCGCAGTCCACCCGGCTTGCGTCAGAGCTTGCAAACATGCCATAATTCCCAGTTCAATGGAACGGTCGAGTTGATCCATGGAGGGAAGGGCGCAGCGTGCTAAGTGGTAATCCACGCGTGACGCCGCCAAAATCCCCGGCCATTCAGCGTTTTGGGCATGGAAGGGAAAGCCCAATGCTCCAGCGTCCGCAGCAGCCTCTTTGCGCAGGCGCGTTATTACTTCTGGAGAAATTATGCCCCTATCTGCCAACTGCTGATCGGCTCTGATGGCCGCCCACAACATCTGGGGCGTATAGCCCAGCGGCGTCACCACAGCCATTGATTGAATACCGACACGCGTCTTCACAGGGGGCTAAAGATAGTTGCACCGCCTGTGGCCCGCAAGTGCCGCCTCTTATTCCGCCCGTTATTCGGCACCACGAATCGCCCGCAAATTGCTCGATCAGACACAAAAAAAGGTACCTGACACCTTTTTTTGGAAAAGGTGTCAGGTACCTTTTCCGGGAGGAATTCCAACAGTGTTGCTATCCCAGTATACTTACGGCTTACGCCGACGGGCGGGACACGGTATCGGCGGCGCAGGGCACTGCGGGAAATGCGGCGTTTTTGGTTCTGGGAAATAGTTATGTCAGCTCCGGTACATCCTTATGGTGATTATGGCGTGGCTTTACGCACGCTGCGATCGGGACGCAATTTTCTCGGTTATGTTCTGTTTTTCAGCGTGATGCTGCAGGTGGTGGGATTTATCCTTATGCGGTTTACCACGCAGCCGTACCGGGCGGGCAATCCGGTCATTGTAGTGCACCATGCTTCAAGCCACCGCGACGCGTTGTCCCAATCGCGCCGACAACCGGTTCTGCGGGCCGGCTTACCGGAAAGCTTGGAGGGTTTTCCCGCAGCCGGGGCTGATGGACAAAGCATTGAAAATTATCAATCCGACCGCATGGTCCTGGGAGAAAAGGCCGGGCGGAGGTTGAACCTTCGGCGACAGTGGCGTGAAAGCTATTATCTAATTGCCCCGATCACGCAATTGCTGGGTTTATTGGCATCTGGGTCGCAGGCTGTTATTATTTTTGTCACGCTGCTGGTCATCTTGGTAGCGCAGGCACCGGGCGTGGCAAATATGACGCGCAGTTTGATCTGGTCGGTTATTTTGCTGTTTATGGTTTTTCCCTGGCAATATGTGCTGCCGGGATTTCCGATTCCCGGTGTGCTGTATGGTTGGCATGAATTACACAGCACCCTGGCCCTGGCATTTTTGCCTCCTCCGGGACATGGTATTTCGTTTGATCAGCGTATTTTAATTGTAGGCAGATATGTCTTATGGCCGGTACTGGCCCTGGTGGTGATGCTGGTAACCGCAGAGCGATTTCGCGCGGGCGTGCGGTTGGCCATTGGCCATCCCTTACAAAGCATGATGCTGGGAGACAACCGCGGCACCCCCGGTTCGGCCCCGCGATCGCCGGCGGGACCCGGCGTGCCGGGCACCAAGAGCTGACAGGTTCACAAATCGTGCAACCGACCGCGCTTTGCCCTATACTTTTCGCCCATGAGATGGTTCATGAAACATCGGCCTGATTTGCATTGCCTGACGGCGAGAATTTTTGCGCTGGCCGTGCTGTTGTTATTGCTGCCCGCACTTGGCGGTAGCTGCCGCGCTGTCGTGATTGTGCCCCGGCCAACGCCTTCCTGGCTATTGCAGAACGGCGTGTGGGTGCCGCTGGTAGCGCCCGATCCCAATACTCCGCCGGGGCAGGTGGCGGAAATGATTCACGAATTAAATTCCGGTCATCCCCAAAGAATTCCTAAGTTGGCCCGGCGATGGATTAAAGCCAATAAAAACAATCCGCTGGCTCCGGAGGTACTGCTGCTGCGGGGCGACGCTTACAACGCCATGGGAGCAAAATACACTGCCCTGTTTGCGTATGAAGATTTGCTGGATAACTACCCCACCAGCCCGCTGTATGGCCCATGCCTGCGGCGGGAATATAACATCGCCTGCGCCTTTCTTCGCGGATACAAACGGAAATTTCTGGGTATGCGTATTCTACCAGTTACCGGTGACGCTCTGGAACTTTTACGCCGCATACAAGATCGGCAGCGTGGATCACCTTTAGCAGAACTCGCGGGTATTCGTGTCGCCGATTATTACTACGGCGATGCTCGTTTTAATCGCGCGTTTCAATCTTATCAGGATTTCCTGCGGCGGTATCCGTACAGCCAGTTTGTGGTCAAAGCGACTTTAATGGAAGTGCAATGTCTGCTGGCCACTTTTCGCGGCGTAAAATTTGACCTCACACCTCTGCGAAATGCCGATGCGCAGCTTGAAACTCTCACGCAGGAATATCCGCACTTTGCACAATTGCTGCAGGTGAAGGCCTTGGAAGAGCGCATTTATCAAATTGAAGGCCGTAAGGAACTGGAAATTGCCCGGTTTTATATTCGCTTCAGCAAGCCGGCGGCCGCCCGATATTATTACAATCGGGTGATCAATGATTGGCCGGATACGCAATGGGCAAAAATTGCCAAAAAGGAAATGGTGGAGCATTTTGGGGCGGAGGCGATCAAGTGACGATCTCGCGGAATATTTTGCGCAACGGGCGGAGCATGGCGGGATTGCTGGTGTTAATGCTTCTGGCGGTACTACCCGCGGGGTGTGGATACACCATGAAGTCCATTTATCCGGCGGGCATTCATACCATCGCGGTGCCGATCTGGAAAAACAATACCTTTCGCCGCGGCTTGGAATTCCGCCTCACGGAGGCGATTGACAAAAATATTGAATCCCGCACGCCGTACCGGTTGGCCCCGATGAATCAGGCGCAGACGGAATTAACCGGCACCATCGTGAGCATGAGTGAAGGCGTGATTTGCATTGC
>JAJZCT010000152.1 GCA_021828925.1 Planctomycetota bacterium | reverse complement strand
CGCAGTAAAATCAGTGCGTCCCCGCACCAATCGCGAGGGGCGAAAACCACCGCGTCAGGACATTCCGTTTCCGCGACGCATTCCGCGCTGCCGCATTGAGCTAATGACATACATCCTGGTTGGACAAGAAATGGGATCATGGAAATACCCCGCATACCGGTCCGGCACGCGAGATATTTCAGAGCCGCCTTGCGAGAGGGGGATTATCCGGGCGTTTTCGTGGCGCTATTAACGAGCGACATCCTTCACCCGGCGCTCCACGCGGGGGCCTAGCCTTGTGGCCAGTTCGTAACCGATGGTGTTACACATTTCCGCCAGATGATCCATGCTGATAGGTGAAAGCGGATCGTCGGAAATTATGGTTACCAAGTCGCCCACGTGCCCGTCGCTATCGGTTAAATCAACCAGCGTCTGATCCATACTCACCCGCCCCACCACCGGCAGCTTCCTTTCACCGAATAATACAAACGATCGGTTGGATAATTCGCGCGGATACCCATCGGCGTATCCCACCGGCACTACGCCCACGCGGCTGATTCTGGCAGTGGTAAACGTGTGGCCATAACCCACCCCCGTGCCGACGGCGCAGGAATGAATGGCGGTAATCGGGGCTATTAACCGCGCAATGGGGGCGATGCCGGCAATCGGTGCGGCCAGGGACGGCTGTAATCCGTATAGCGCGATGCCCAGCCGCACCATATCCAAAGCGTTCAAGCCATCATGCCACGCTCCGCCGGAATTATGGGCATGCAAAATTAATTGCGGATCGCTTTTCTTTTCCGCGGATGTTGCCCGGATGAATTCATTAAGTTGCAGTGCATTAGCGTTATGGCCCGGCTGATCGCCATGGGAAAAGTGCATAAAAATGCCTTCCAGACGGATAGCGGATAAAGCTCGCACATGTTGAATTAATGTCGGCAATTCCTGCAACGATACACCTTGCCGGGTTAATCCGGTATCAACCTGAATATGCACGGCTACGGGACCGGCATATCCCATGCTAAGCAGATGGGAACTTAAATACGAGGCTGATTGTACATCCGTTACGGTAAGCCGCACGCGGCCCGAGGCCAGAATGCGCATTACATGGGGCGGCAAATCAGAAGATTCCGGCGTTAAAACCAACGGGGCCAAAACTAGAATCGGCAGGTCAGCATCCAGCGCGGCAACGGCGATCGCCTCCTCGAGTGAATACACACACTGCCAAGATATCCCGGCCTCCGGCAGCAGGGGAACAATGTATTGCATTCCGTGGCCATACGCGTTGGCTTTTACCGTTGCGGCCAGCAACACATGGCTGGACAGGTGGGTTCTAAACGCCCGCACATTGCGGCGTAAGCGGTCAGCGGAAATTTCCAATATTCCATTCTGGGCGATCATAGGGGCAGTTCTTTCGTAGCGCGGCGCAGGCGGTCTTCAATGGCCGCCCATACGCCAAAATTATTTTCCGGGCATTGTACCAGTAGCACATCACAGCCTGCGGCGTCCAACTCGCGTAGAGAACCGTATAGCGCTCTGGCGCACGCTGGCTCAGAGGCAGGCAATACACGTATTTTCGCCATTCCCGCGGGAACGGCAAATCCTTCCAGGCATAGCATTCCGATACGCTGATTCCGCATGGTGAGTAAACAGGCGTTCAATCTTGGCAGATCAGAGGCGTAAAAGCGATAGGCTGCGGTGCGCGGGGCGTAATGACTTTCCAATTGGCCCGGACTATGCAAAGGCTCATTTGCGGAACTGCCGGCGTACTTGGTTGACACCGTGACTTGCTGGAAAAATCCGGCGGCACTAAGACATTGGGCCAGCATGATCTGTGTAACAGCCCCCGGGCGCAAAATCACCGGGGATTCCCCCGTTACATCCACCACAGTGGACTCCAAGCCGATCTGGCATGGGCCGCCATCAAGAATCAGGGAAATACGCCCAGCGAGTTCGTCGTAGACATGCTGTGCCGTGGTAGGCGACGTATGACCGGAACAGTTGGCGCTCGGTGCGGCAATGGGCCGGTCGGCTGCCTGTAACAGCGCCTGCGCGACGGGATTATGGGGGCAACGAATCGCCACGGTGTTTTTCCCCGCGGAGACAGCCGGACATATTCGGTCATTGCGGTGCAAAACCAGAGTCAAGGGGCCGGGCCAGAATGCTTGAGCCAACACCGCAGCCAAGGCGGAAAATCCGGCTGAATAGCTTTGCGCAGCCGCAACATCCGGCACATGCACAATCAGCGGATTATTGCCGGGGCGCCCCTTAACCTGATAAATTCGTTCAATGGCGGACGCGTTGCCTGCATCTCCACCTAAGCCATAAACTGTTTCCGTGGGAAAGGCGACAAGTTCTCCGCGACGGATTAAATCAGCGGCTTCCTGCAGGCCGAAATCAGCGGGTTCAATGCGAGTCAGCACGGCGGAAATTCTTCACGTGGAATATTAAAACGAGCAACGGGCCGCGGACCATTCCGCGTTACCACCCGACAATGTTATATCCGCCATCGACATAAAGTGTTTCTCCGGTAACCCCGGAGGATAAGTCGGAACAGAGATAAACTGCGGTTTTACCGACATGCGACGCCGCTTCATCCACATTCCAGGGCAACGGTGATTTCTCAGTATAATGGGCCATCATTTTATCAATATCGCCTATGCCGCGCGCCGCCATGGTTTTAATGGCTCCCGCGCTGATGGCGTTGACCCGAATATGTTTTTCGTGCCGACTCATCTCAGCGGCCAGATAGCGCACCGTACACTCCAAAGCCGCTTTGGCAACGGCCATGACGTTGTACATAGGTATATATTTTTCCGCGCCCAGATAACTCATGGTGATAATGGAGCCATTGGGGTTCATCAGTGGCTGCGCCTCGCGGGCCATGGCCAGAAGCGAATACGCACTAATATCCAGGGCCATTTTCCAAGCTTCACGGCTGGTTTGTAGAAAAGGATTATGCAACGACTCGGCCGGGGCAAAGGCCAGAGAGTGCACCAGAATATCAAACGTGCCGAACGCTTCACCAGCCTGCTGAAAAGCGGATTTAATATCTTCATCTTTGCTGACATCACACGGGGCGAGAAATTTAGGGGAAAATTGCTCCACGGCTTTGACGACCCGACGCTGGATTTTTTCGCCCGGCAGATAGGAAAATCCCAGTTGGCACCCCGCCTTATGGAGTTCCTGGGCGATGTGCCACCCAATGGAATACTCATTGAGCACACCAAAAATAAAAGCCTTTTTTCCCGCCAGCATGGACATAGTGTAACACCCTTTATCTGAAAGTTTTTCCGCCGAATTTAAAGACTATTAACGCGGGTAATCACCGCGTAACAATTGAATCGTCGAGGCGCGGTGGGAAGCGCGGAATATCGCCGCGCCCGCCACCAGTACATCCGCACCAGCCTCCAGAGCGTCGTGCGCGGTGCGTATACCAATACCGCCATCAATCGAAAGCCGCTGACGGGGTTCCAGCTCATTACGTAGCGTGCGTACCTTATTGAGCACTTCGGGCATAAAGCTTTGGCCGGTAAAGCCTGGATGCACGCTCATCACCAGCACCAAATCAACCTGACTAAGCACCGCCTTAAGCGCCTCAGGCGGGGTTTCGGGGTTTAACGAAATACCCGCGGTCGCCCCCAGATCATGTATTCGTTTAATTAAATCGACCGCACCGAAACGCGTGAGCCCCGGCGCTTCAATGTGAAATGTAATATGCCCGGCCCCCGCTTCAATAAATGGCTTAACAAAATCTTGCGGATCAGTCACCATCAGATGCACATCCTGCATAAGATGACACGCCCGCGCCAATGCCAGAACAATATCCGGCCCCATCGTCAAATTGGGGACAAAGTGGCCATCCATCACATCTACATGCAGAAGATCAGCACCGGCACGTTCAATATCGGCGGCCTCTTCGGCCAGACGCCCAAAGTCAGCCGCCAGAATGGATGGCGCTACCAGAGGCAAGTGCGGCGGACGCAAAAACACGCTGTTCATTCTTCAGGCATCCCAATGTTGCCAACAAAAAACGCTTGGTCGAAGCAGCCCGCTTAAACAATCTCGTTCGCACGATCCGCTTTTATCAAATCAGGGCATCACGCGGAACCTTTCCCCGGCGCTATTGCGCGAAAAGGACCCATTTCCCTGTTCAATCCTTATTGAATCATACCGTATCGAGAATGTCGATGCACGGAAATCCGCGACCTTCCATAAATTCCAAGCTTGCTCCCCCGCCCGTGGACACGTGCGACACTTTGGCCGCCAAGCCAAACTGCTCGATAGCTGCCGCGGAATCGCCACCGCCTATGATGGTCGTGGCTCCATGCCCTGTGATATCCGCTAAGCTTTCGGCCACAGCACGTGTTCCCGCCTGGAACGGCTTTTTCTCAAAGACTCCCATGGGACCATTCCATACCACTGTGCGAGCCGAGCGAATCCGATTCTTGTAATCGGCAATCGTTTTGGGGCCAATGTCCAGACCTTCTTTGTCATCCGGAATTTTCCCTTCCACCACCGCGGTGACGGCCGTATCGGAAATTTCCGAGGCTACAACCGTATCCATTGGCAAGACCAGTTTGCCTTCGCCCTTCGCCAGCAGATCCCCCGCCAAATTTACCTTATCCCGTTCCGCCAGGGACTTGCCAATCTGCTTGCCTTGCGCGAGGAAAAATGTGTACGCCATCGCTCCGCCGATCAGGATGGTGTCGGCCTTTCGCAGCAGATTTTCAATGACGGCAATTTTATCGGAAACCTTCGCGCCGCCGAGAATGGCAATAAAGGGGCGACTGGGATGATCCAGCGCCTCTCCAAGAAACTTCAATTCTTTTTCAATCAGGAAGCCGATCACGCGTTTACCCGGCCCCAAAATTTCGGCCACTCCATAGGTAGAGGCATGTTGCCGATGGGCCGTTCCGAAGGCGTCATTACAATACAGATCCCCCAGCTTGGCCAACTGTGCCGCAAAAGCCGGATCATTTTTTTCCTCACCTTTATGGAATCGCGTATTTTCCAGCACCACCACATCGCCATCAGCCATCTGGGCAACCACTGCTTCCGCAGCCGCCCCTACGCAATCCGGTGCAAGCTTTACCTTCTTTTTTAACAAAAGGCCCACATGTTCCGCCGCTGGCTTAAGAGAAAACTTCGCCTCCGGCCCGGATTTTGGCCGGCCGAGATGGCTCATCAAAACCGCTTTGCCACCGCGTTTGATAATATTTTCAATGGTCGGCAGCGCTGAAACAATTCGGCGGTCATCGGTAATTTTTCCAGCCCCATCCAAGGGAACGTTAAAATCCACCCGTACCAATACCCGTTTACCTTTAACATCCAACTGGGAGATCGTTTTCTTGGCCATGTTTCTTCCTGCTTCCTGAACATACGTTTATCCCACAACCAACCCGCGGTGCGGAAACAAGCCGTTATGCTAGGAAATACCTACCCAGTGGTCAAGCGACATGATGCGATACAAATACGTTCCCGTCCGCTGGACATCTGCCGCGCCGGGCGTTATTTCCGTTAGAATTCCGGCCATGAAGGATGTCGCGATAAAATCCACCACGGGAACTGATCAAAAAACCCGCAGCACTACCCCGCCGCATCACGCAACGCCGCGCCGCCGGATACTTATATTGGCTACCGGTTTCGCGATTTTACTGGTGCTGTTGCAGCTTTGGCAGTTGCCCCGGATTGCCGGCTGGACATTTTTTTCATTCTTTGATCCCGGCACCGCATTAAAAGGCGATTTGCTGATTTCCATGGGAATGAAGCCGGCCATTGATTTTGGCTACACCCACGGCTTGGCAAGCCTCATCGTGGCCCACTGGGGATTTGCGATTCTGGGTCGTACCCCGGCGGCCTATCTGCTGATGACATCCGTCATGGAAGTGCTCATGGCAGTGATGATCGCCCGCTTTGCTGTCGCACTGAAATTATCACGTCCCGCCCTGGTATTTTTATTTATCGCACTGCCCGTAGCGATCATGCCATGCTATCTGACCCTCACCCACCCACTGGAGGCCCTGCTGCTGCTGTGGGCTATCGCGGAACAGGCCAGCGGGCGGCGGCAACGCGCGCTGGCGATCTGCACGGCGTGTTTATTTGTTAAACCATCCATGGCCTATGTGTACGGTTTGCTACTGGTGATTTGGACGATGATAGATTGTTACCGCCATGAGCGCCGCTGGTCCGGGTTACTGCGGCGCACCGCACCGGCGATGGTAACCGGTGTACTGATGGCCGTGGCGATGATCTGGCGATTTGGAATTCAATCGCTGCTTTTAACCATCGTACCGATCACCGGAATGCGCACCTACAAGGACACCCATTTCGGTTTTTTTTCCGGCAGCGGTTTGCGGTTCTGGTCGCCGGCCTATCACCCGTGGTATTACTATATTATTACGCCTGCCGGGCTGTGGCTGGTTATGTCCGCGATTCTGTTATGGGGTTTACTGATACGTGGATTGCGGCAAAAACATACTCCAGAAAATATCGGCAAGACGCATTACGTCGGGGGCCTGATCGCCGATTGGGTGCATACGCCCAACCGATTAATGGAAACGGCGATTTCCATCGCCATCATGCACGTCGCTTTCGTACTGGGTTTTTACGGCTGGAAATATGCCTGGGAATATTATTCTTATATGCCGGTTCTGTTTGCGGCTCTGGTAATCAGCCGCTGCGGGGCCAGGCAGTTCCAGGTGGCGACGGTATTGGGAATCATGGCGCTGTGCAGTCAAGCCCGCAATACAGGCCTGACGTTCTGGTGCTGGCAAAATAAAATACGCGATAAGCAAACCGGATATTTATGGGCCTACCCGCAGCAAGCCGCACAATGGCGGTACGTCTGCCGGAAAGTGCGGGGCCATCACACGTTGATACTTTCCAACGGCTATTTGCCATGGATGCCCAAGGGCATGACCATGCCCTTAAGCTGGTTTCCCGAACCGGGAATTCCTACGGCAATAGAAATGCGACGGCTTAAAAGCGAAGCTATGGCGGCACATTATATTGTCGTGCGACACGGGTATGGGAAATTCGGATTATGGGTTAATCCAGCCTTCTCGCCGGTTCGCCGTAAATTTTCGTTACTATGGCAAGGACACTATTTTTCGATTTGGCGCATTCATTGATGCTTCTTCAACCACTGCTGGTAATTCAGCCGAGGCATATTGAATCGATCACGGGATCGCACGTACGTCGCCGGAGCACCCATACGCCCTACCGGGTGGAACACTTCGCCACGAATGTGCTTTTTGTCCGCATCATATAGTTCATCGGCAATCCGCAAATGCACAATCTGCCCAATAAACACCAGATTATCTCCGATCTCGGCATATTGTACGAGGCGGCATTCAAAACTTGCCGCGGATTCCGCCAAATGGGGCGCTTTCACTTGCCGCCCTGCAACACAAGTTAAACCGATTTTTTCCACCTCACTGGTGCCATTGGGAAAATCCACCGAGCATTCATTCATTTTTTCGACCGTGTCCTCGGTTACCAGATTCACCACAAATTCCCCAGTGCTCCGGATATTTAACGCGGTATCTTTGGGAGTAGTGG
>JAJZCT010000151.1 GCA_021828925.1 Planctomycetota bacterium | reverse complement strand
TACAACAATGGAGTAATGTTACCCGCCGATCGCATCTACACGCAGTACGATGCAAACTATAATGTAATGGCTCTGGTTGGCTACGATGCAGCAACGCAAACGTGGGGCGTAGTGGAACGGTTCGTATACAGCCCTTATGGCACCGTCACCACACTTGCGCCGGCTTGGTACGGACAAAGCGACCAATTCTATTGGCAGTATATGTATCAAGGCGGCCGGCAGGACCCGCTAACGCAACTGTATCATTTTGATCACCGCGATTATAGCACGAGTCTTGGCACATGGACATCGCAAGACCCCTTGCAATACATCAATGGGGCAAATACCTATCAGTTTGTGATGAGTAATCCGGTTGGGAATGTGGATCCGTGGGGAACGGTCAAGGGCGACATAAAATATATCAACGACTTGGTCAAAAAATATAACCTAAGTAAGGATGGACGGAGACTCCTCCACGACGAGATCACAGGCCAGAAGATGTGCCCCGAAGAAATTGAAGCCACCGCTAAGGACATTGCGAAAATGGGCGGCAAGTTCGTGAACAAAGGAATCGGCGGTATCCTTGACGACATTGGTGGAGAACTACTATTTTCGCTTCAAATTGCGGAATTTGAATTTCGAATGGAATTTGGCGGAAACTCGGCCAACCAAGGCGGCACTTGCCAATGTACCGGATAGCCGATTGTCAGCCCTCGTGCTGACAGCGTGCTGCGGTCTTGTGACGTAGAGGAAGTGGAATGCTTTATCCTATTATGCGGAACAACCGATGGGGGTTTATCGATCCGTTGGGGAATGAGGTGGTTCTCCCGGCGTACGAGGGTGTTGGGCAGTATTCTGAGGGCTTGATACGGGTGCAACGAGACGGCAAATGGGGGTTTATCGATGCGAGAGGCAACCTTGCCATCCCACACCAATTCGACAGCGTGGCCGATTTTTCAGACGGACTAGCTCGGGCCGATATCGGGGACAAATGCGGCTTTGTTGACACGACTGGTAGATGGGCAATCGAGCCGAGGTTTTATTTTGCGGGCTGGTTCCGTTATGGTCTCGCAGACGTTAGTGATGGCGAGAAGTGCTGGTTCGTTGACCGCCAAGGCCGAGACGCATTTGCAGCACGGTTCGACGCTGCCCATGATTTCCACGAGGGCCTCGCACTCGTCGCGGTCGGCGAGAGTTGGGGATACCTTGACTTGCTTGGAAATATGCGGGTTCCGGTGCAGTTCGAGGGAGCCGCGGCAGGATTTCAAGAAGGCCTTGCATGGGTCGTCGTTGAGGGATTATGGGGCTACATAGATTGCTTCGGCAAGTCTGTTATTTCTCCACGATTCAACCGGGTGGGTGATTTCACAAACGGCGTCGCGCCGGCCTTGCGGGATGGGCACTGTGGCTTTATCAACCGCAATGGAGAGTTCGTGATTCCGCCGCGTTTTCCACCCCGTCCTGTCGGTATCCCCGAGAAGCAACGCCAAGGCTTGGCATGCAGGGAGTTTTCTGAAGGCTTGGCCTCTGTTTGGTGGGAGGGTCGTTATGGTTTTATTGGTCTTAGTGGTGATTGGGTGATCCACCCGGAGTTTGACGTGGCAGGTGATTTTGAATCCGGGCTCGCGCACGCCCGCATCGGAAAAAGGGCCATGTGGATTGACCACCGTGGTATCCCTGTTTGGGAGGGCATATATGAGTGACGGACTGGATAACGTGTAGTGGTATAGTGGCCCAGGTGCGCCGTGCAAAGGCGGAATGTTCCAGTCCCGATGTATCGGGACAAGCCTCCCGACGGCCATCCGGATCAACGTCATTCCGACCGGGAAGCTGTCCCATCGAAGGTGGAAGTAATGAAACTGCCGGAATCGGACGTTGCGGGGGTACGTTGAACCCCCTAAATTATTTTCTTCCCCGCTCCAATGAAGTCCGAACCAAAGCCATAACAGCCAACTTTATTGGCGGTTCCAGTGAATTCCAATTCTCGATGATCACCAACAAATCCGAATCTGGCACAAACCATGGTTGCGCCGGTGGTTGCGCGTTCTTCAAATCCATGGTTTTTCCAGCGTTCGCCCCATGTTCTTGCAGCCTTCCAAGCTGGCTGTTGAGGGTTCGAGTCCCTTCGCCCGCTTTCCTCGCGCCGGTGAGTACGTTCAAGCAAATTCCTGTATCTTCAATGATTGTTCCGCCATTAGGGCCCTCCGGGACACCGTTTGGCAGCGTATCGATGGCACAGGCTCCTTGGCATTGCCTCATGCTGCAGCGATCGCTGCTCAACTACTGAGATTTCCTGATGCGCCCGGTCCACCTGCTGGAAGTTGCAGAATGTTCCTGGCGTAAAGGGCCAGGTCAACGACGGTGCCAAAACGATGAGCTCTTTGGCACTATCATAAGTACCCGCCCCTCGACAAGTATCCCATCGGGACGCACCCTGCGATCCGGGAGTTCCCGCATTGAATGATTCCGAAAGTTCATTGCTGCGGATAGTGCATTTGATTACACGGCCGCGTTCTGTTGTAAATGCCAAAATGTGTGGCCATAATGCTTGACGGCAAAATTTTCCTTATTATACTAATTTCCGTAGACGGAAAGTATAAAAATGAAGAAAATAAAGGGCGCTAACTTTGAAAAAATGCTCCAACGCGGTGAATTGAATGTGCCGCCGCTGGAAGTTCGCGTAATAGCTGGACGTCGTGGCCGGGCGGACGTCCAGCCGGATGCCACCATTGACGTCACTTGGCGGGGCAAGTCCTGCCGCTACGTGGTCGAACTCAAGCGAGATGCCAAGCCCCAGACATTGAAACTGGCGGTGGACCAAGTAAAGCAATATGCCCAGCAGACCGGCAGTGGCAGACCCATGGTCGTGGCTCCTTACCTCACCGGTGAGAAGCTTGATCAACTGCTTGCCGCTGGCGTCAGCGCGTTGGATTTTTGCGGCAATGCCGCAGTCGAGGCACCTGGATTATTTCTGTTTTACAAGACTGGCAATCCCAATCGCTTCGCCGACAGTTCACCCATCCGATCAGCATATCGTGGTGATGGCTCGCTGGTGGCCCGGGTGATACTGCTCCAACGGGAATTTGGCGCGATCAGCGACATTCTTACAGCCATCAGGCGGCGCGGCGGTTCGCTGGCCATGGGGACTGTATCCAAGGTTCTCCAGCGGTTGGAGTCCGACCTCGTCATTGACCGCCCCAGCCGCCGATCAGTCCGCTTAATTCAACCGGAAAAGCTGCTGGACCAGCTCCTCGCCTCTTACCAGCCGCCGAAAATTGAAAGTGTGTGGACGGGTAAAGTTGCGTTGTCGAACGCAGATTTGCTGAGCCAATTGGAGCGGCTTGGCAAAGAAGCAAGCCTGGTGCGCACCGGTGAATCTTCCGCAATTCAATACGCAACCTATGCCGGTGAACCGATTGTCGCGTGTTACAGCCGGGCAGCGCCTGACGTGCTGCTCAAGCAATTAGGCGTCGAAACGAAGGAGACCAGGGGCTTTGCCAATCTACAACTCATCCAAACCGATGATCAGCGTGTCTATTTCGATCGCCGGCCCCAATTGGCCGCTTCGCCAATACAGGCATGGTTGGAAATGGCGGGCGGCGATAAGCGCCAAAAGGAGGTTGCCGAACAAATCAAAGCCATGCTGCTTGACAACACAGGATTACACCAGTGAACGATGCCTCATTACGTACGAGCTTGCTCGACCTCTGGCAGACGCTTGGACCGACCGCGTACCAGATGCTGCTTGGCGGCGGGTATGGCCTATACCTGAAGCAATTGCATCTGACGGCGACTGGCCAGCGTACATTGGTGTCGGCGAGTTTATGGCCGGCACCGCGGGCAACTCAGGACCTGGACCTGCTGTTATCTGCGGACATCGTTGCCGACGCTGCAGAAATGCAGGCAATCCGAAACGCGCTCGACCGATTGGGATACATGGCGGTCAAGGGATCTGAGTATCTCCAATTCATCCGACACATTTCGCGTACGCAAATAGTCAAAATCGACCTGCTTACCGATCAACTCGAGGTGCTGCAGGAAAACGCGGCAATTCAGGCCGACGAACGTCGCGCCAGACCCGCTTCGCGGAGGCATCCCCCCATTCATGCCCATCCCACCGATGGTGCACTGGCCTTGCACGAATCGCCGCTGGTCATGGAAGTTGCCGGCAAACTTTCCACCGGCAAAACCGCAGTTGTTCAAATCAAAATCCCGCATCCCTTCGGTTATCTTCTCATGAAGCTCACCGCCTATCGTGACCGCCGCGGCGACACCCGAAAAGACCTCGGGCGGTACCACGCGCTCGATGTCTTCCGCATCGTCGCCATGATGACGGAGCAGGAGAACGCCGAAGTTCGCCGGTACATCCAGCGCTTTGCGGCCAACGCCCAGGTGCAATCATGCACAGAATTGGTCCGAACCGCTTTCGCCGGCGCTTCCGCCGCCGGGGTGCTGGCCATGCGGGAACACCCGCTATGGCACAATGATGATGAGCTTACGGTCTTCATTGAAATCATCAACGAACTTTTTGCTTGATATTATCGATGGATTCGACCTATTGTTCACCGGTGTGCACGGCCGTGCACACCATTGTAACAATGCCTGCCTTGATTGCCGCTGGAAGCCTCGGCCACAATTGCTAATTACGGATCGGGCATGGAGCGTGATCGCGCCGGTGGTGACGCACTCGAAAAATCGCTTGTTTTCCGGGCTTTTTCGCGGTACCCTGACGCCCTTCCAAGCTGGCACAACTCAGCCATATTCTCCTCAATTCGCCGATATTCGACCAGCTTGGTTGCGACGAAAATCAAAGACTCATGAGAGTTCTGCCGGTGGCGACCTTTACGCGGCGCTGCGACCAAAGGCTGTAAAGGTTAGCAGAGCAATCGCGACTGTAAATACCATACCCGTTGCCAACTGAGGACTGGCTGGTTCTATGCCATGCGCCCAACGAACAAAATGTTCACAATTCCAGGAGAACAGCTTCCATTGGTCACCTCGTCTGCTACGTGCTCGCTGCACAACCGCCTCCGGGGTTAACGTGCCAAAATAGCCTAAAATCTTGACGGGCTGTTCGGCCGCAAAATCCGCCAGTGGTTCTTCGACCACGCCTCTGCGAGCGAGCGAGTTGGAAATTACCCATGCTTGCCCCTGCCAGTCCCAGTCTGTCACAATCCCAACGTGTTGTAGCAAGGTTCCAAACCTTCGCAGAGACACGGCAACAACCATCCCCTTGGATAAGGCTTGACGTTCAGTAGACATAAGCATATACTCCTTATTGATAAATATGCATGATAAGCATAATGTCGTTAATGGAAAATGTCAATGAACCAACTCAAGCCTGCAACAACTTACCCAGCCATAGTCGGTCGCATCCTGGAAACCCGACGGAAGGAACTTAGTCTGGATCAAAGCAAACTGGCGAAGACAGTGGGAGTTGCGCAGTCCACATGGTCCCGTGCGGAACGCGGGACCGTTGCGATCAGTGTGGAGCAATTGGCAAAGGCGGCGCGTGCTATGCGATGGTCGCCGGGACAGGTTCTCACGCAAGCCGACAAGGTGGCGAGCGCGCTGCCCGCCCAAGGAATCCAGGTGGAAGCGGAGCGAGTGGAAGATCCATTGAAGGTGGGATTGTTGTTGATTGGAGCCGCCGCGCTGACAGCACTCGTGGTGCTGATTCTCGCACGCGGCGAATGATCGAGGTTAGGATATCACATATGGCATTCGATGATCGCCAACGGAGAATGGTTTACGACAGGACCGATGGATACTGCCACATCTGCCACAAGAAACTGGCTTTCGCCAATTATGGCACCGCCGGGGCCCGTGGCGCATGGGAGGTCGACCATTCCCGTCCACGCGCCAGAGGGGGAAGCAACCACGGCAATAATCTTTTTGCTGCCTGCGTCGGCTGCAATCGCAGTAAAGGTGCGATGACCACTCAAACAGCCCGTCGCAGGAATTTTACCATTAGAGCACCGATGTCTAGTACCCGAAAGCGGGCACTGCGGCAGGAGAACACTGCTTTGGGTACGCTGTTGGGTGCGGGTATTGCTGCTGCAGTCGCTGGTCCAGCCGGAGTCTTGGCAATGGGCGCTGCGGCGCTCGCCGGCGGGTTGGTTGGTCGTCAAATCGGTAAGGCGACCCGGATACCTAAAGCGTAGGGTAACGGCGCAGCCTGTTGGAAAAGGTTCGGACGGCCGGAATCTTCGAGTTGGTGATCGGAGTTGGCGGTCCCATCCGTTGGCGGCGCGATCCCTCAACGCCCACCATTGGAGCCTTGGGGCGCGACGGTGCCCGTCGTTGCAGTGTGGGGAGCGTATCCGGGATTTTCCGCCCCGTCGGCGGGCACATCGTCCGAGCCAAGATCCGTGGCGGAACGATGGGCCATCTCGCCCAAGGCGGATCTTGGCTGTCGCCCGCCGTGGCGTTAATCAATTGTTTTTGGGATTGCGGAGGCGATCCACGAGTACCGCAACGATGATAATCAAGCCTGTGACAATATTCTGCACGCCGTGAGATAGATTAATCTGCACGCAGCCATTGCGGATGGTCATGATGAACATGGCACCGATGACCGTACCAACGATCGACCCCTGTCCACCGGTGAGGCTGGCACCGCCAATAACTGCGGCTGCGATGGCGGTAAGGGGTGTGTTTTTGGATGTCGTGGGATCTCCGGTTCCATTCTCATTGGAGAACATCAGTACGCCGGCAATGCCGGAGAAGGCTCCACCGAGGATATAAATCCAGAGCTTTGCCCGGTTAACGGCAATGCCGCAGAGCCGGGCGGTTTGCTCGTTTGAGCCGATGGCAAAAATATGCCGGCCGAAGCGGGTGTAGCGCAGCATGAGTATCAACGCGATGGCGAGAATGATCATAATCCATACGCCCCAGGGAAAAATCAGGGCCTGGGATGGATTCATCAAATCGTTAAGCCAGTTGGAATGGGTATACACTTCGCTTTCGCCACCCAGCACATCGGCCACGCCACGAAAGGCCAGAAATGTTCCCAAGGTGACAATAAATGGATTAAGCCCCAGCAAAGTAACGCAACTGCCATTAAATAATCCGCACAAAGCCCCTACGCCGATGCCACCGAACGCGGCGAGTATTGGCGGTGCTCCGGCATTGAGCAGCAGGGCGGTGGCAACGGAAACCACGGCAATTGTTGCACCGATGGAAATATCGATGCCGGCGGAAATTATAACCGGTGTTGTTCCCAGTGCGGCCACACCCACAACCACGCTTTGCAGCAAAATCTGCGAAGCATTGGCAACAGTGGGAAACGTGTGCGGGCGCAACACGGAGAACAGAATAAATACCAGCACCAGTCCGATGACCGGTCCCAGCGCGCTTAGCACAGCGCGGAAATTCATTCCGCGATTTTCTCCGGCTTGGATTATTCCGGCGGCGGGGGGAATTTGCGTCATGACGTTGCTCCTGCTCCGGTGGCTTCCAGCATAATAAGTTCCTCGGTAATGTTCTTGACCGGATGGGCCGTTCCCAGCACGCCCCGGCACATCACGGCGATGCGGTCACAGACGCCCATGAGTTCAGGCAGATAACTGC
>JAJZCT010000150.1 GCA_021828925.1 Planctomycetota bacterium | reverse complement strand
GCCGCGCACAATACGCCATGGGGACAACCGGACATAGCTTCCACCGCGAGTGAGGAACGTCCATCTTCAGATTCCACCGCAGGTGTCCCCGCACCGCCGAGTCCTCCCCCCCCCGCCACGATGGCCGCAATCGCCATGGTTGCCGCGCCGACGATGGATTGCAATTCTGCTCACCGCGGCTGTATTTGCAGGCGTGCATTACATTGTTACACCCGGTTACGATGAATATTTTCCGGTTTTGTTCCTGCTGGCCGTGGCGTTAGGTTATATGTATGAACGTACTGGAAATATCTGGACGGACATTACCATGCACGCGTGCTTTAATCTGATCCCCACCATTTTGATCCTTTGCGGCATAAAGCCGAAATGAGCTGAGGCGGCCAGGACGAGGTACGCCAATGTTCATCGATGCACCCCATATGTTCAAACATCGGTGAACATCGACAATGCCATACCATTGATACCAATTGCTCAGTAATGTGACCAGTAAGCGTCCATCTGGGCCGAATACGGCCATGGTCTACTGCAGGGGCAGATCCAGCCGGAAATTGGTTCCCTTGCCGGGTTCACTGGTAAAGGAAATATGACCGCGGTGTTCTTCAATGATACGGCGCGTGGTGGCAAGCCCCAGTCCGGTTCCGCCCTTTTTCGTCGTGTAGTATGCTTCAAAAATATGCGACGCGGCACTGGCCGATACGCCCGAACCGGTATCCGCAACATCCAAATAAACCCGGTTTTGATCCACATGCGTACGAATAATTAAATCTCCGCCGTCCGGCATGGCCTGCACGGCGTTAAGCATCAGATTCAACAATGCCTGCTTGATCAAGTTGGGGTCCAAGGGGCAAAGCGGCTCCTCGGAGCACAAGCTGGTATGCAGCCGCACATTGGCGGCCTGGGCCTGTGGTCGAAAAAAGTCAATCAAGTCCCGCACCAGATCATTGAGTTGCGTCGGTTTGGTGTGCAACTCCAGGCGGCCGGCGAACCGGAGAAAATCATCGACAGTATGGCCGAGACGGTCGACCTCTTTTCGCAGGGTTGAAGCTCTTGCCCTGCTGGTTTCCGCGCCGGGCAACTGCATCAAATCCTCCTGCAATAACTGCAGGTTCAGTTTGATGGTCGAAAGCGGATTTTTCAACTCATGAGCCAACCCTCCGGCAAGCTCGCCCAGGCGAGCCAGTTGCTCCACCCGCGCCAGCCGATCTCGTTCCCGATCCAGATTGTCAACAGAAACATCCACTGATTTCGCTGTTGACGCGCCGGGGTGTGCTGCAGGCTCTACCATGATGCACCCGCGTAAGATTAATTAAGCCGAAGCTGTCGGTGCCGGATTGGCTGCAGCCGGAGCTTGCGGCGCTACCGTTGCCGCCGCAGCCGGCTGCGGATTTTCATCCCGCATGGCCTGCTTTCGAGAAAGCTTAATTCGCCCCTGATCATCAATGGCGATGACCTTCACGCGAACCTCCTGGCCTACCTTCACTTCATCCAAGGCGTTTTTGACATATTTATCAGATAATTCACTGATGTGGCACAGGCCGTCAACGCCTGGGATAACCTCAATAAATGCGCCGAATTCTTTAATCGATGAAACTTTTCCGTTGTAAATTTTTCCGACTTTAACGTCTTCCGTAAGACGTTCCACTTCTTCCCGGGCGCGTTCAGCGGCGGCCATTCCCAGTGCGGAAATAAATACCGTGCCGTCATCTTCAATATCAATTTTGGCACCTGTGGTTTCAACAATTTTCTTGATGGTCTTGCCGCCAGGCCCGATCACTTTACCGATCTTCTCAGGATTGATATGAATGGTCAGCAGCCGTGGCGCAAACGGTGAAATTTCCGCCCGATGGGTGGAAATAACTGCCTGCATTTTTTCAAGTATCTGCAGACGAGCCACGCGTGCCTGTTCCAAAGTGGCCGCAATTTGATCCATGCGCAGGCCGTGAATCTTCAAATCCAATTGGATGCCGGTTATACCTTGTGTGGTTCCCGAGACCTTGAAATCCATATCGCCAAAATGATCTTCCTCACCGAGAATGTCCGTAATTAAAACTTCCCGATCCCCTTCGCTGACCAGCCCTATGCTGATACCGGCAACGGGACGAATTAAGGGCACTCCGGCGTCCAGTAATGCCAGCGTGCCACCGCACACCGAGGCCATCGACGAACTGCCGTTGGATTCGAGAATATCCGATACCACGCGAATAACGTATGGAAACTGATCCGGTGAAGGCAGAACCGGTTCCAGAGAGCGTTCGGCCAAAGCACCGTGTCCGATTTCCCGGCGGCCCGGTCCCATGATTCGTTTGACTTCACCTGTGGCGAACGGCGGGAAGTTGTAATGCAGCATGAACTTCTTGGAATATTCCTCGCCAAGGCCATCGACAATCTGTTCATCGTCACCGGTGCCAAGCGTGGTCGTAACCAGCGCCTGTGTTTCTCCCCGGCAGAAAACGGCCGATCCGTGCGTCCGCGGCAACACTCCAACTTGTCCGGAAATCGGGCGAATGGTGGTGTGGTCACGGCCATCGGGCCGCACGCCGGATAGAATCAGTTCACGAACGACCTTTTCCTCAACCTGGGAAATAGCGCTGGACACCATAACCGCGTCGTTGGCGGGTTTTCCGGTGGCGGGATCAACCGCTGTAAGCTTTTCAATAATTTCTTTTTTGATGGCTTTAACGGCATCGTTGCGATCCTGTTTGCCGGGAATCTGCCGCGCCTGACGGATTCGATCTGAATAGTCCGAGACGATTTTCACCAGTTCAGCCGGAGCGGAACGCAGTGTGCATTCCTTGGGCTTGCCGACCTTGGCCATTAAATCCCGTTGTAATGCCACCAACTGCCGGATGAAAGTGTGGCCGAATTCAATGGCTTCCAGAATCGATTTTTCCGATTGCTCACGCGCCCCAACTTCAATCATGTTGATTTGATTTTCCGTGCCGGTCAGCAGCAGGTCCAGATCCGATGCGTCCATATCCGACTGCGTAGGCATGAGTGCCAGTTGGCCGTTGATTCTGCCAACGCGGACGGCACCAATCGGGCCTTCAAAGGGAATTTTACTGATCGCTAAAGCGGCGGAAGCGCCGACCATGGCCAGGATATCGGGATCATTCTGGCCATCGGCTGATAATACCATTGATTGAATCAGAACTTCATCGATGTATCCCAGGGGGAACAGGGGACGAATCGGGCGATCGATCATCCGGGCGGTCAGTGTTTCTTTGGTGGATGGACGCCCTTCCCGTTTAATAAAGCCACCGGGAAATTTGCCTGCGGCGGAGGTCTTTTCGCGATAATCAACTGTAAGCGGGAAGAAATCAATTCCAGGCCGGGGATCGGATGTTACCACGGTGGTCAAAACCACCGTATCACCAAACTGTACCAGTACCGCGCCATCAGCCTGCTTGGCCAAATACCCTGTTTCAATGGAAAACTTACGACCGTTTAATTCCGTCTCAACCTTAACTACCGTCATCTTTGTGTCCTTCAATAAAAAAACTCTTTAACCATCAACTTCTACAACAACATTGCCGGCGGAACCGGATAACAACAGCGCTCGCAAAATACACAAAGCCAGCCAACGGCGAACGCGTTTCAGCAAATCACGGCCTGCCATAGCCGCTCCTGTCCTTCAACTGAACAGGGGTACTTAAAAAAAGACGCCGGATTAAGGGCCTGCATTTGCCCGCCCGAGACTGCCCGACACATGTAGCACCCACAATGTCATGCAGTTCATGCGAAAAGCACGGGTACTACTTGCGCAAGCCAAGGCGGGTGATAATGGCCTGATACCGCTGCGGGTCCGTGCGGGTCAGATATTTCAACAGGCTGGAACGCTTTCCGACCATCTTGAGCAGCCCGCGCCGCGAAGAGAAATCTTTCTTATGCGTTTTGAGGTGCCCTGTGAGGTCATTTATCCGCTCGGTCAGCAGTGCGATCTGCACTTCCGCTGAGCCGGTGTCTTTTTCATGGGTACGGGTGTCGGTGATAATTTGCCGCTTCTTTTCCTCTGTGATCATCTTCCTGAATGCCTTTCGCTAGTTTAACAACGGGATACTGTCAGCACATGCCAACACGTTCCTCGCGGGAATTTAAGCCTGCGCATTATAACCCCTGCCGCGTCTGCTGCAACTATGTGACGTTTATGGTAATCTTTATGATATGTTGAGATACCGGAAAATGGGAAATAGCCGCAGGCAAGCCTGCCTGCAGTTGACATCCAATCAAACTCCTATTAAATTAATCGGAATAGTAGATAATTGGAAATTAATACTGCTTTAATCAGGATTTCTAAATGACCACACTTAAACTTACGCATCTCAAAGAACTCGAAGCTGAGAGTATTTATATTATCCGCGAAGTCGTCGCGGAATTTCAAAATCCAGTCATGTTGTTTTCCAGCGGCAAAGATTCCTCCGTCATGCTGCATCTGGCCCGCAAGGCTTTTTACCCGGCCCGCGTTCCATTTTCATTTATGCACATCGACACCACCTGGGACTTCAAGGAGGTTTACGCTTTTCGTGATCGCCTTGTTAAGGAATATGACCTTAAACTCATCGTGAGCACGAACTTCGACGCCATTAAAGCGGGAATCAACCCGTTTGACTCTGGAAGTGTCAAATACACCCATAACATGAATCTGCAGGGGCTGCTTTTGGGATTGAAAAAGCATCAATTCGACGCGGCCTTCGGCGGTGCCCGCCGTGAGGAGGAAAAATCCCGCGCCAAGGAGCGGATCTTTTCATTTCGCGATAAGCATTATCAATGGGATCCCAAGAATCAGCGACCGGAAATGTGGAATCTGTACAATGCTCGCATCAATAAAGGAGAGAGCATCCGGGTATTTCCTTTGTCCAACTGGACCGAACTGGATATCTGGCAATACATCCATCTGGAAAATATTCCCATCTGCCCACTTTATTTCGCGGACTATCGCCCCGTTGTGCAGCGCGATCCGCAACTCATTTATGTCAATGACAGCCGTTATCCGCTTAAAGATGGTGAAACCCCGGTAATGAAAAAAGTACGGTTTCGTACCCTCGGCTGCTACCCGTTGACGGGAGCCATTGAATCACAGGCCGATACGCTTCCCAAAATTATTGAGGAAATGCTGCTGTTCAGACAATCCGAACGTTCCGGCCGAGCGATTGATCATGATGAACAAGGTTCCATGGAACAGAAAAAACGTGAAGGATATTTTTAACCGCATCGCACCGTGTGTGAACCGGGCCGCCGGCATCGGGTGCGGCAAGGGCTTGCGAACCAGAGAACGTAGAATTTTAGAGCTTTAATCTGAAGTCAGAAAAAAGCAACATCCAGGAGTTATCAGGTATGACCGCAATTGAATCCGCATTGCACGAAGATATTAACACCTATTTGCAGCGCAATCAGGCTAAAGAAATGCTCCGCTTTCTGACCTGCGGCAGCGTGGACGATGGCAAAAGCACCCTTATAGGCCGGCTTCTGCATGACACCAAAATGATCTATGAAGATCAACTGGCCGCCATCCGTCGCGACTCCGTGCGCCATGGCACAACCGGCGGCGAAATTGATCTGGCTCTTCTTACCGATGGCCTGAAAGCCGAACGCGAGCAGGGTATCACCATTGATGTTGCCTATCGCTACTTCTCCACCGACAAACGGAAATTTATCATCGCCGATACGCCCGGCCATGAACAATACACCCGCAATATGGCCACGGGTGCCTCGACGTGTCAATTGGCCATTATTCTGGTCGATGCCCGGCACGGTGTGGTAGCGCAAACCAAACGCCACAGCTTTATCTGCTCTCTGCTGGGAATTCAGCACGTTGTGGTGACCATCAATAAAATGGATCTTGTGGACTGGTCCCAGGATCGCTTTAATCAGATTAAGGCCCAGTACACGGAATTTGCCGCCAAGCTGGATATCAAAGATGTCCACTTTATTCCCATCAGCGCACTGAAGGGTGACAACGTAGTGGACATCAGCCCCAATATGCCCTGGTATAAAAGCGGCCCGCTATTGAATCATCTCGAAACGGTTCATATTGCCTCAGATCGCAACATGCAGGATTTCCGATTCCCGGTGCAAATGGTGCTGCGCCCCAATCTGGATTTTCGGGGTTTTGCCGGGACCATTGCTTCCGGTATGGTTCGTCCCGGCGATGAGGTTATGGTCTTGCCATCTGGCCGCAAAAGCAACATCCGATCTATTGTCACGCTGGACGGTAAACTTGATGAAGCCCATTGCCCGATGGCTGTAACGCTGACTTTGGAAGATGAAATCGATATCAGCCGAGGCGATATGCTGGTGCATCCACATTCACCGCCGCAATTCGGACAGGATTTCCCGGCACGCATCGTCTGGCTAAGCGAAAAGCCGCTGGATTTGACCGCGGGCTATCTTATCAAGCAGACCACCCGCACCACAGCCGGTGAAATTACCCTGCTTAACGGCATTGACATTAACACTCTTGAGGACAAACCTCTTGATACACTGCATCTGAATGAAGTTGGACGTTGCAGCGTGTCGGTAACACAACCGCTGGCCTTTGACCCCTATCGCCGGAATCGTGCTACCGGTTCTTTTATTATTATTGACCGCCAGAGTTATAACACCGTCGGTGCCGGTATGATTCTGGAGCAGGAGCAGCCCAAGGGTGCCGTTGATCCATGGGGCAGCACCGCCGCCCCGCGCAAAGTTGTGCAAAGTCGAATTTCGCCTCTGCGCCGTCAGCAGCGGCTGGGACAAAAGCCCGCCACGCTTTTGCTCACCGGTCTGACGGGTTCGGGCAAGGCCACAATCGCCTACGCCCTTGAAGAGAAGCTCTTTGAACTCGGCAAAATGGCCACGGTATTGCACGGGCAGGATTTGCGCCGTGGCATGACCAACGATCTGGGATTTTCCGCCGATGACCGCTCCGAAAATCTCCGCCGCGCCGCCGAAGTCGCCCGCATATTTAATGATAATGGATTGATTTGCATCTGTGCGATGCTGGCTCCCCATGCGGCCGTGCGTGAGAAAGTCCGGCGGCTTATTGGCGACGGCCGCTTCCTGGAAGTTCATTTATCGGCGCCATTGGAAATCTGCAGGCAGCGCGATCAAAGCGGCATGTATAAGCTTGCCGAGGCCGGTCAGATTAAATCCTTCCCCGGCGTCAGCGCCGCGTATGAAGTGCCAAAGAATCCTGATCTGGTTTTGGCAACCCATGAGATCAGTGTTGACCAGAGCGTGGACGCGATTTTGAGCTTGATGAAAAACAAAGGCTTACTCACCGGTGAAAGCGAGTGGGAAATTTGATCCCTTCGTCGCACGTTACCAGGCGCGTGAAGTTGAGCCAAAGGGTTCAATGATGTTGGGGCTGTTTTCCATTTCAATGCCTTCATAACAGGATTGAATGGCCACGCGTCCCGGCCCGCGCAGACGCAGCCATATATGCCGTCGGCGCAGCATTCCGGCGTGACGCGGGTATTCAAAATGCAGCCCGAGGTGCACCGTGGTATCGCAATAAATCAATGACCGCGGTTTTATCAGCAGCGTTTCTCCAGGCGCAAGTGTGCGCTGAAAGCAGTTTCCGGCACAGT
>JAJZCT010000149.1 GCA_021828925.1 Planctomycetota bacterium | reverse complement strand
TCGAAAAATCACACCATCGCAACCGGCCAGAGCATCATCCCGCCGCCCCAGAATATCCAGCACCGCCGCCCGGTCTAATAGAGTCTTGGCAATTTGTGGCTGGATAGAGGCTTCTTTATTGTCCTGAAAAGTTTGCAGCAAAAAATCGAACGCGGCCAAGGCTGGTTCGAACTTCCGGATCTGCAGCAGCAGCGCCCCTTTTGTAAAAATGGTTCGTGCCAGCTTTAATTGGCGTTCCGGATTACTTGAACCGCTATAACGGGCAATAAGTTTGTCCGCATCCCGCAGTTTTGCTTCGACATCCATTGTCTGTTGCATAGCCGAACTCTTCATTACCTGTCGTTCCATCATTATCCGGACATTCTACCGGTTCTGTCACATTCGTGCGTTGAACTTTCATCCAGCGCTGTGATACCATCGCCGGACCAGTATTAAGTGTAACGAATATCACCAAAAACTTCCCGTCTCCGCAAAAGGAGTCAGAAGCCCGCACGAGTAATGGCCCGGTTGCGATGGTGTGATTTTTAGCATCTTGGCGGAACAGCGACTCCGAGCACCGTGGTGATTACCCGGTGGTTGATTGGCGGCACCGGATCAACCGCCGGATTAACCATCCGGTGCTCCGCGGGTGCGTTGCGATCATAGAGGGCCGTGATGATAGCCCGGTGATTGAAATTCTGTTGCAACATGTGCTTTTCACCCCTCGCCGCCTTAGAATTCCGCTATTTGGCTTAAGGGCGTATACGCATGGGATTCAAAGACAAACTGGAACGCAAACTTTCCCGCTTCGCGATTCCGCATCTGACAATATGGATTATCATCGGGCAGGTGTTGTTTTTTGTATTGCACTTCTCCCATCCGAACATCATTAGCCGCATGTATCTCGATGCGCCCATGGTGTGGGCCGGGCAATGGTGGAGGGTGATTTCATTTGTCTTGATTCCGCCATCGTACAGTCCGATCTGGCTGTTTCTGGATATTTATTTCTTTTTCCTGCTCGGCAATACGCTGGAAAATACGTGGGGATCACTGCATTACAATCTTTTCCTGTTGATCGGCTGGATGGCCACCGTGGCGGCAGCCTTGCTGGTGCCGGGCAGTGCGGTGGGAAGCCTCTACCTGTTTGGCTCGGTTTTTCTGGCCTTTGCGTTTTTATATCCGGATTTCGTTATTTACGTCGCATTTATTTTGCCAGTAAAGGTGAAGTATCTGGGATGGCTGATGTGGGCTTTTTACGCTTGGATGTTCCTGGCGGGTCCCTGGTCGCAACGCGCTATTGTCTTCGCGGCTGTGCTTAATTTTTTGATATTCTTTCACCGGGATATTATCAATCGCATTCGCTACGGGCACCGCAAAATGGTGCAGAAAGCGGCCACCGCGGTCGATGCGCCCTTTCACCGTTGCACGACCTGCGGAGTTACTGAAAAAAGTAATCCGCAGATGGAATTCCGCTATTGCAATCGCTGCGCCGGCACACCATGCTACTGCATGGACCATATTAACAACCATGAGCATCGCGTGGCGAAGTAATGGATCGTTCCGCCCCGCCGCTTACACCTTGGCAGCCGCAATTTGCGCCTGGCGCCTTAAGCGCTTGCGCTTATTAAAAATATTGGCCAATTGATCAATTAACACCGCCAGAAGGATTACCGCACCGGTAATAAAGTACGTCCAGTTGGAACTTAAACGGAATACCTCCCGATGTCCCGCCGAGTGATATACCCACTTGAAAAGAATAATGCCGTTTTGAATCAATTCCATCATCACTGATCCTATGATGGCCCCCAGCACGCTGCCTTCACCCCCCCGCAACGAAACGCCCCCGATAACCGCGGCAGCAATGGCATTAAGTTCATAACCATTACCCACGTTGTAGGTCATTTGTCCAATGTAAGATGCATAGCATATGCCCGCGACACCAGCCAGCCCCGCCGAAATCACATAGGTAAGAGTCTCCACCCGGTCCACCGGAATACCGGAATATTGCGCCGCGTCCCGATTGCCACCGATGGCAAATACATATCGGCCAAAAACGGTGGCGTGCAGCAGATACGCGAAGATAATAATCACGCCGAGAAAAATGAGAACCGGATAGGCTAAAATGGCATGATAGCCATAATGAAACAGCCCTTCGGTGGAAAGGTTAATCAGGGGCGAAGTTCCCAGGCCCAGCGTTCCGCCATGGGTAATAATTTGTGCGGTTCCCCGCACCAGCAACATTCCCGCGAGCGTGACAATAAACGGCTGAAGTTTTAATTTGGATATCAGCAATCCCTGAATTAACCCAATCAGCAATGCCACCGCCAGAGCAATGCTGATACCGACCCACAGCGGATGATTCAGGCAATGTACCGATGGCGACGAAATTTTGGCGATCAGCACCCCCGTTAAACCGATGATCGCCCCCACGGACAGATCAATGCCGCCGGTGATAATGACAAAACTGCTGCCGATGGCAAATATACCCAGCATGGCCGCCTGGCGCGACACGTTGAGAATGTTGGCGGCTTTTCCGAAGTCATGATTACTCCAGAATAAAAAGCCGCACATCACTACCACGGCACAAAGAATACCTAACTCACGTCTCATCAGACTCCAATGCTTTTATCAATTTTCCCGGCCCCGGTCATCAGGGCCGCGATGCGTTCCTGCGTGGCCTGTCGGCGTGGCAAAATGCCTTCCATGCGTCTTTCGCGCATGACAATAATTCGATCGCTCATGCCCAATACTTCTTCCATTTCGGAACTGACCATCAAAATGGTAATCCCCTGCTGGGCCAATTCCATCATCTCCCGGTAAATTTCGGCCTTGGCCCCCACGTCCACCCCGCGCGTCGGTTCGTCCAGAATCAAGATTTTGGGGCGCATGGCCAGCCATTTCCCCAGCACAACTTTCTGTTGAGTGCCCCCTGACAGACTTCCCACGCGGGATTTGACACCCGGAGCCTTAATCCGCAGCAAGTCCACTTGCTTTTTCGCCACGGTCAGTTCACGCCCGCGTTGCAGCCACGCACGCGGCTTATAATTATGGATATCCGGCATGGAGATATTTTGTGCAATCGTCATCGGTAGCACCAGGCCATGATGTTTGCGGTCTTCCGGCGCCAGATAAATACCGCGGTTAATGGCATCACGAGGGCGGCGTGGCGTGAAGGCTTTTGACTCCACGACGATGGTACCTCCCAGCGGCGGTGTGGCTCCAAAGATCGCATGCATTAGTTCAGTTCGACCGGAGCCGACCAGCCCCGCAAAGCCGACAATTTCACCCGCTCCAGCTTCAAAGCTCACGGCGCAGGGTGCACCGGGCACGATCAGATTCTCCACTTTCAAAACCGTGCGATATTCCCTGGCGGGCCGCAACGGCGGATACCAATTTGTGAGTTCCCGCCCCACCATCATCGAGACAATTTTGTTCTGAGTTATTTCGGTGCGTTGCAATTCACCCACGCGCTTGCCGTCACGGAGAACAATCACCCGGTCTGCCAGGCGCTGCACTTCCTCCATGCGGTGAGAAATATAAATAATTGCGATCCCGTCTCTGCGAAGATCGCCGATGATTTTAAAGAGTTGTTCGGATTCGGTAACCGTCAGCGAACTCGTGGGTTCATCCAGAATCAGAATTCGGGCTTTATGGGAAAGCGCCTTGGCAATTTCCACCATTTGCATTTGGCCCGGCGTCAGGGTGCTGACCAGCGTTGCCGGTGAGCATAAAAGCCCTACGCGGCGCAAGACTGATTCCGATGCGGATCGCATGGCGCGCCGCCGCAACAGGCCCCAGGAGCTTTTCTCGCTGCCCAGAAAAATATTGCCGGCCACGTCCAGATTTGACGCCATCATCAATTCTTGATGCACCAGCACAATGCCGTGGCGGCGGGAATCCGAAACATTGCGAAACGCCACTTCCTTGCCATCGACAAGGAGCGTGCCTTCATCGGGCGGCTGTGCCCCGCCTAGAATTTTCATTAGCGTGCTTTTCCCGGCGCCATTTTCCCCCATCAGGGCCAGAACCTCGCCGCTGCGGAGTTCCAGGTCCACACGCTCCAAAGCTGTAACACCTGGGAAACGTTTTGTCACGCCGCGCATTCGCAGGATGTAATCGTCGGCCATGCGGTGATCCTGTGTGACCAGATAAAATAATGCTTATTTCGAGGCCATCATCTTCGCGAGTTTTTTCTTATAGGCGGCCAGATTTCCGGCGTCTACAATGTGTACACCCGTATCCACATTGGCCGGTGTCGGCACGGCTTTCATGCCGTTAGCGCAAATGTTTCGCAGATATTTACATGAAAGGTACCCTTCCATGAATGGATTCTGCACGACCGTGGCGTTGATCAGCCCGCTTTTAATATCCTGAAGCGTATCAGGATCCTGGTCAAAGGCGATGACTTTAATCTTACCTTTGTCTCCCGCGGCCTTCACGGCGGCCGCGGCCAGGGCACCGTTATAAGAATACAGACCACACATGAGGCTCAAATGTGGAAAGGCGCTGATGACATTTTCCGCATTGGATCTAGCCCGTGCGTAGTCCTGATTGTCCTCTTTTTTGGCCACGATGGTAATGCCATGCCCTTTGATAACATGTTCAATTCCCTGCAGTCGCCGGGAGGCGTTACGGGCGGCAAGATTGCCGACAAAAATCGCCACCTGCCCGCCCTTGGGCAGCAGTTTGACAATTTCCTTACCCATTAACAGCCCGGCGTTGTAATTCATGGTGCCGATATACATCAGTCGGCTGGACTTCGGGGCATCGGAATCAACGCAGATTAAATTCGAGGATCGCGCCGCCGAATCCAGCGTGCGTATCTGGTCATTGGGGGCAATAACGCTGATGGCAATGCCGTTATACCCTTCGGTTACAAGGTCTTCAATGATCTGATTTTGTTCGGCGACCGTCCCTTTTGCCGGTTCGCGGAACGTTACCTGAATGCCGGTTTTCTTTTCAAAAACTCGAACCCCGGCGTGCGCGAAGTTCCAATAATTTGCGACATTGTTACTGACAAAGGCCAGCTTAATGGGCGTGCCTTTGGGATATACATGCACGGGCTTGGCCGCCGCGGCCGGCGCGTTGGCCGGAGTGCCGGATTGGCTGGCGTTATTGCCCCCTTTGCCGCAACCAGACAGCCCTAATGTCAATGTCAGGGCCGCCACGATCAACGTTAATTTTGGAAACCGCCGCATAGGTAATCCTCCTGAATGTAAAACATTTTGGGATTATGCCATCGGAACACGATGTTCCGCTCACTTGTTTGTTTCCGTGTCGGGTCGAGTAGTGAAGTTATCGGAAATCCAGTCGATGCCGACATTCCACTATTCCCGTCCTGATGCTGCGACAATTCCGTCTGACACCGGCATCAAGCGTTATCGAATTTTGAATCGTAATTTGCTGCCGCCATTGTGTCAATGCGGAATAAATATGAAAGTAAGGACAATATGAAACATTTGACCCGGTAAATTGAATGCGGTACTGTTTAAGCTCAATAAAGAGAGAGTTGAAGATTGGAATGTGATATTCCATATCTTCAGACAAGTTGACATTGGGAGGCGTGGCAGAGCGGTTTAACGCGCCGGTTTTGAAAACCGGTGTGGGCGCAAGTCCACCGGGGGTTCGAATCCCTCCGCCTCCGTTTTGGAATCCCCGGTTTGCATCGCCCCATTGCGGGCGGTCCACCATCGGCCGGCGGATGCCCCTGCCTGCCTGCGCAACAGCGGAGTTCAGTTATGATGGCCCAGTGAGCTTTAAACCAATGACACCTAGAAGAATCAGAATAATAAAACCCAGACGCAACACGGTGACGGGTTCTTTAAATAACATAATCCCCAGTAGTACCGTGCCAACTGTTCCGATACCGACCCATACGGCGTAGGCTGTCCCCACCGGAATGGCTTTTACCGCCACCGCCAATAGCGCCATACTTCCGATCATTCCAATGAGTGTGACCGTAGCGGGGACAATCTCTGTAAGGCCATGCGAATATTTCAACCCAATAGCCCAGATAACTTCAAATATCCCAGCGATGATCAGAGCAATCCACGCGATCATAAAAATTCTCCGAATTTTGGCCCATGCCATGACCTGCGGTCTGATACCCTACGTCAAAAATATCCTGCAAGCCGCACCCTGAAACATAATCATAAGGCCCACAGCAAACGGTAACAACCTAAACCTGCAAAGCATGTAGACGCGCAAACGCGGAGTCGCCTTGAGCTAACAGATCCGCGTAAGTTCCAACTTCCGCCAACCGACCACGATCCATCACCGCCACGCGATGCGCATCGCGAATGGTGGACAACCGATGCGCGACGATAAAAGTAGTGCGGCCTTTCACCAACCGTGAAATCGCCTGCTGCACCAGATGCTCGGACGCCAAATCCAAAGCGCTGGTCGCTTCATCGAGAATAATAATGTGCGGGTCACGCAGCATCGCCCGGGCAATCGCGATTCTTTGCCGCTGCCCACCGGAAAGTTTGCCGCCCCGGTTACCCAGCGGCGTATCGATACCTTTGGGCATTTCGCGGATAAACTCTGTGCAATTCGCCATTTCCAGCACACTATTTAATTGCTCCTGCGTGACATGCTCCAGGCCGTAGGCAATATTTTCCCGTACCGTGCCGCTGAAAAGTACCACCTGTTGCGGCACAACCGCCAAAAAACGACGCAGGGTTTGCAGGTTAATAGCCTCCATGTCAATACCATCCACCAGAATTCTGCCCGCCGTGGGTCTGCGGAACCCGATAATCAAATTCATCAGCGTGGACTTGCCCGATCCGGATTGCCCCACCACCGCAATGGTTTCCCCCCCTGCCACATCCAGTGAAAAATTCTCCACCGCCTGCCTGCTGGTACCCGGATATTGATAACAGACACTCTGAAATTCAATGTGCCCGCGCACCGAAGAAACCGTCAATTTACCGTCATTGCGTTCAATATCCGGAGATTCCAGCACCTCCCCGATAGACCTTATCGATTCTATCCCGATGGCCAGTTGGGGAATCGTGGCCACCATGGATTGCACCGACCCCACCACCATGGCAAAAAAGCCCTGATACATCACCACATCGCCCACGGTGATCCATCCGTGATAGCATTGCCAGACATTAAACACCAGGCACAACATCTGAAAAAATTGGAATGTCGCCCATCCGGATGAGCCAAAAAGATTGCTGGTGGTATCCAGTTCCTGCCCCACCCGCCGGATGCGCACCAGCCGCCGATTCACCCGGTCCACCTCTGATTGTTCAACCGCATGGGCGCGGGCCACGGGAATCATCTCAATCATTTCAGATACTTCGCCGGACATTTTTTCCAGCTCTATGCGAAATGCCTCATTCCGTTGGCGCATGACCCCGCCGAACATCCGCGTCAGGCCCACTGCCGCCGGCACGGTAACAAGAAAAAACAGAAGCGTCGTGGGGCTTCGCGTGATGGTCACAACAAATGCCGCCACGAGAACCAGCGCCCCTGAAAGAAGCGTATCAATCAGCAGGCTGGACAATTGCTGCACCGCCTCCACGTCGCGCAACACTTTGCTTTGCAGCCGCCCCGCCAGCATATTGTCATGAAAACTCATGGAAAGT